>CAZNPR010000033.1:12538-19270 GCA_964574965.1 uncultured Syntrophomonas sp.
GGAGTCCAGGTGGAAGGGGCCAAAACCGGGCTGGTAGACACACTGGGCGGTGATGGATGCCTCTGTCATCTGGTCGTACAGAGATAGAAAGGGGGATTTAATGTGGAATATAAGCTTCCGTTCAAAGATTATAACAAGGCCCTGAGGAAATCCAAATTGCTGGGCTTAAAGTGCAATACCTGCGGAACCATAACCTGTCCGCCTAAAATGAGCTGCCAGGAATGCAGCGGATTAGATCTTGAAATCGTTGAACTGAGTGGGAAAGGCTCCATCGTGACTTTCACCACCAGCAATGGAGCGCCTCAAGGCCGCGAGAATGAACTGCCCTATACGATCCTGCTGGTAAAACTGGATGAAGGCCCCTGGATCATGGGAAATCTCATCGATATGGAACCGGCTAAAATAACCTTTGATATTATCGGCCGCCGGGTAAAAATGGGCAGCAGGGTATATCCAGGCGATATTTATTCCGGAGGAGCTGCCAGCAGACCGGTATTTAGCTTTGAAGATTAGCCTGCTTTATTGAACAGAAAGGGGGAATGGTTATGTCCCTGCCTCTGGAAGGGATCCGCGTCCTGGATCTGACCATGTATCTGCCCGGTCCCTTCGGTTCGCAAATGCTGGCTGATTTTGGCGCCGAAGTCATCAAGGTGGAAGAAATCAGCGGTGATTGGGGCCGCAATACCTATCCGATCATAGGTGAAAAAAGTGCGCTTTTCTATGCGGTCAACCGCGGGAAAAAAAGTATTGCCATAAACCTTAAAAATAATGAAGGCAAAGCCATTTTCAAACAACTATGTAAAACGGCAGATGTGGTACTGGAGCAATTCCGCCCCGGCGTAATGGATAGACTGGGTCTGGGTTACCAGGACTTGAAGGACGTTAATCAACGGCTGATCTATTGTTCTGTAAGCGGCTACGGTCATAGCGGGCCAATGCAATACGCTGCAGGACATGATCTTAATTATTTGAGCATAGGCGGGATCACCAGCCTTACTGGCAGAACAGAACAGCCTTGTATGTCCGGGGTCCAGGTGGCAGACTTAGCCGGCGGTTCGCTGATGGCTGTATGTGCTGTCCTGCTATCCTTGTTGGCTCGGGAAAAGAGCGGGCACGGACAATTCTGCGATATTGCCATGCTGGATGGTGCTATTAGCCTGCTGGCATTCAGCCTGGCTGAATGGTCAGGATTAGGCCGGCTGCCAGCTCGCGGTCAGGAAGTACTGACCGGCGGTTACGCCTGCTACCAGATTTACCAAACTGCTGATGGTGATTTTATCAGCCTGGGAGCAATTGAGGCTAAGTTTTGGCGAGGCTTTTGCGAACGCATCGGCCATCCTGAATATATTGAAAAGCAATGGGATGCTTCCCAACAGGAAGAAATTTTATCCGATATTCGCCGGATCATAGGTGGAAAAACCCGTCAGGAATGGGTCGATTATTTTGCGGGGGATGATATCTGCTTTACTCCTGTGTTGAACGTGGAAGAAATGAGCCAACACCCGCAGGTACAGGAGCGGGAGATGGTGATCATGCTGGAGGATATAGACGGAACCGGCAAAAACATGGCCATCACCGGCTGCCCTATTAAACTTTCCCATACTCCCGCAGTGATCCAATCAGTTTTTCCTGAATTGGGAGAACATACGGAAAATATTTTAGAGGAAGCCGGTTATTCTTCAGCGGAAATCATGCGCTTGAAAAAGGATATGATCATAGCCTAGCTTGGCAGGACGCTCTTTTTACTGCTTTCCCGCAGAAAAAGGGTGTCTTTGCTATAATCAAATCTCTATCCCATATTTTTTAGTTTTGCGATAGAGAGAAGATAGATTAATGCCCAAAGATTTAGCAGCTAAAACTTTATCTCCATCGCTTTCTTTTAAAACTTGCACAATTACTTTTTTTTCAAACTCACTGACTAAAGTCTTGAGATCTTTAATATCTTTAAATTCCGGCTCTGCTGAAGAAATGTCAGCATCCGGACTTTCGTACAGTGAAGTAAAAGTAAAATGACGGGGCATCAGTATCGATAAATTCTCCAGGTCTGCCAATATCATAGCTCGTTCTACTACGTTCTCCAGTTCTCTGACATTGCCCGGCCAGGGATGCTTCATCAGCAGTTCCATAGCCTGGTCTGAAATCTGCTCAATCGCCAGGCAGAGTTTATGGTTTATGGTATTCATGAAATGAGATACCAATAAAGGGATATCCCCCTTGCGTAGGCGTAGGGGCGGTATCTCAATGCGGATCACATTCAGGCGGTAATAAAGATCCTCACGGAATTTTTCCTCGTGCATCAGCTTTTCCAGATTGCGGTTGGTGGCGGTAATAATACGAACATTGATGCGAATCGGCTTATTGGAGCCCAGTCTTTCTATTTCGCGTTCCTGCAAAAAAATCAAAAGTTTGCTTTGCATGGAAAGCGGAAGCTCCCCGATTTCATCCAAAAATACGGTTCCGTTATGGGCTGCTTCCAGCTTGCCCGGTTTCCCTCCCCGGCGTGCTCCGGTATAAGCCCCCTCTTCATAGCCGAAGAGTTCAGCCTCCAATAAATTATGCGGGATACTGGCACAGTTTACCCGCACGAAGGGGAAGGCCCGGCGATTGCTGCCGTGATGGATGGCCTGGGCAAATATTTCCTTTCCTGTTCCGCTCTCCCCCGTGATCAGAACAGTTACATTATCATGATAAGCGATATTTTGCGCGACACATTTGAGATTCATGAATCCAGGCTCTTTCCCTACCAGGGATTCAAAATTATAACGCGTTTTATAACGCTGCTCTTTCCCTTCCTGCTCGCCGATGATTCCGTTTAAAACCTGATCACGCAGTTTCTTATCCCAAATATCTATAAAAATACTGTAAGCAAAGGCCCCAATTATCTCCTCTTTTTCATAAAGCGGAACTGAGCAGGCTACCCCGCGATGGCCGTTTATGATCCAGTTGTAAGCTAAAATCGGACGTCCGGTTTCAATGGCTTTCGTGGTACGGGAAAAAGGTGTTATGTCCATGATATCCCTGCCGAGTACATCTTCAATTTTCATTTGCAGCGCAGTTAAATAAGTATTGTTTATGAAGCGGATCATTCCCTCCCGGTCAACAATTATAGCAGCTATATGCGGGTTCTTTTCAATGATCTCAGCAATCAGCTTTTCGATATTAACGTCATTCACCTTCTCTCTGTTCACCAGATCCAGCGCAGAAGTTAAATCTTTTAATTATATATACTCCTGAAAAAGATAAGTAAGTATTTATCGATAAAAGAAAATTAGTACATACAAGTTTTTTCTCATTTCGGGTAATGAATCAGCAATTCTGCAAAGAACCGATCAGGCAGATCATTCCTTAGCTACCGGGATAAAGAGACGGGTTACATGCTTAAAACCTTTTCTGTTTTGCCACTGAGGGCCGACTTAACAGCAAAAAACGCCGATATACAGGGTCCTTGATACTGGCATAAGACTTGCACTTTAATAAAATGACCCCTTCTACATCATTTATCACTGATGAAAATAATCTTAGCGAGGAGGTTGGAATGATGACTTTCAGAGATTTATACCAAAGCAAACTAATGTCTGCTGATGAAGCCGTGAAGCTGGTTCAGGATGGCTGGTCAGTCGCCGTTCCGGTCGCAGTCGGTCAACCGCCGGTACTGATCAATGCCCTGGCTCGTCGTAAAGACGAGTTTACTAAAGTGGAACTGTTTACTGTGGTCGATGTATATCCCACCGAGATGATGAAGATGGGCCGTGATGATCCTTTCCTGCTGGACTACAGTTATTGTATGGTACAGCGGGCAGGGGTCCAGGAAGGAAAATATGTTTATACTCCCGGCCGTCTGGGAGAAGTTCCCCGTTTTCCCGAATACAACCGCCATTATCAGGTGACTATGCTGCAGGTGGCACCGATGGATAAAAACGGTTTTTTCAGCATGGGCTTGTCTTGCGATTACATCATGCCATTGTCAAAACAGGCTGAGAAAGTGATCGTACAAGTCAATGAGAAAATGCCCCGCACTTTTGGCCGCAATTTCCTCCACATAAGCGAAATCGACGCTATTGTGGAAGCAACTCATCCCTTGCCCGCCTTGCCGTATGCTCCTGACGTAAATGAGAATCAAGCTTTGATCGGACAATATATTGCTGATCTGGTGGAAGACGGTTCAACGATTCAATTGGGTATCGGTGCTATTCCCAACGCTGCAGCTAAAGCGCTGATAAACAAGGAAGACTTGGGCGTGCATACGGAAATGTTCGGTGACAGCCTCATGTGGCTCACTGAGCAAGGCGTGATCAACAACCGGCGTAAAAATTATTTTGCCGACATTGGCGTTGCGACGTTTGCCCTCGGGAGCGAGGCACTCTACGAATGGCTGAATGAAAACGTATCCGTACATTTTTATCCCTGTGATTTTATCAATGATCCTGATATCATTTCCCGCAACGACAAGCTGGTATCCATCAACAGCGCCATTGAAACTGATCTGTCAGGCCAGGTGTGTGCCGAATCCATTGGCCCCATCCAATACACCCATACCGGCGGCCAGGCTGATTTTGTATTGGGAGCAGGCCGTTCCAAAGGCGGCAAAACCATCATTGCTTTCGAATCAGTAACGGAGACCAAGGAGGGTCGCCTGTCAAAAATCGTTGCGCACCTTAAACACGGTTCATTCGTAACTGCCGGACGTTTCGATACCAATTACATCGTAACTGAATACGGAGTAGCTGCTTTAAAAGGCAAAAATATCCGGGACAGAGTCAAGAGCTTGATCGGGATCGCTCATCCTGATTTTCGCGACCAGCTGACCTTCGAAGCCAAAAAGGCTAAATTCTTATAAGGAGAGGATGAAATGAGTAACCGGGTCGTAATTGTCAGTGCGGTTCGCACTGCGGTAGGCACTTTTGGCGGGAGTTTGAACGGTTTTCCGATCCACCGGCTGGGATCAGCGGTTATAGAAGAAGCTGTGAAACGGGCTGGTATTGGTCCCTCGGATGTTGATGAAGTCATTTATGGAAATGTCAATTCTCCGGCTATCTGTCTGAATGTAAGCCGTGAAGCCAGTCTGCGGGCAGGGATCCCGTTTGAAGTTCCGGCATTTACCGTTAACCGGCAGTGCGGTTCCAGCCTGCAGGCCATTAATCTTGCGGCTATGATGATCATGGCCGGGGAAGCTGAAGTGGTAATTGCCGGCGGAGTGGAGAACATGAGCAATTATCCCTATTCCATCTATAATGCCCGCTGGGGACTGCGTTTTGGGGATGCCCGCTTAGTCGATGATGCAGCAGCTACATTGCGTGATGAAGAGACTGGTATGCTTGCAGGAAGCTCTGCTGAGCTGCTGGCAGAAAAATATCATATCAGCCGTGAGGAACAGGATCAGTTTGCCTTGGAAAGCCAGTTTAAAGCCCAGCGGGCTCTGGAAATGGGCATCTTCAAAGACGAGATCCTCCCGTTGGAGATCAAAGGCCGTAAAGGTATCAGGATATTTGACACCGATGAACATCCCAAGTCTAACACTACCCTGGAAACCCTGAGTAAACTTCCGGCAGTTTTTAAAGCAAGCGGAACTGTAACTGCCGGTAATTCCTGCGGAATGAATGACGGAGCATCAGCTTTGGTCTTAATGTCTGAAAAGAAGGCACAGGCATTAAGTTTGCCTCCGATGGCCCGAATCATGAGTTTTGCGGTAGGTGGTACTGAACCTGCTTATTTCGGAGAAGCACCCATTCTCGGTGTGAATTTAGCTTTGAAAAAAGCCGGGTTGACTCTGAGCCAGATCGATCTGATCGAATGCAACGAAGCCTTTGCCGCCCAGACCATTGCAGTAGAAAGAGGCTTGCAGTGGGACCGAAATCTCCTTAATGTAAATGGTGGGGCTATCGCTTTAGGACATCCGCTGGGAGCAACCGGCGGACGTTTAATGACTACGCTTGTTTACGAAATGCAGCGAAGGGGCAGCCGGTATGGATTGGCTACAGCCTGCACCGGTGGAGGCATGGGTATCGCCACCATCGTAGAGAGGGTTGCAATTGGATTATAATATGCGCGGCAGTTAAACGTTTGCTTTCGCCACATCTCCTTGGTGATGGCATGATCTTGTGTAACACCTGTCTGATAATGGGTTCTATAATGGCTTCCCGTCAGGCTCAGCCTGGGGCTTTGGATTCGAATTGCTTTGTTTTCTCCATCCAAAGCTCCATGGGTGATCTGTGTTATTGTGTTATGTCATGTTTTTAACTCTGCGTTCGCTTAAAAGCATGGTCTGTATTGAAGTAAAGGATTCCGGAATAGGTATACAGTCAGATAAGATCGGCGTAATATTTGACAAGTTCGGTCAAGTTGACAGTTCCCTGTCAAGACAAGCAGAAGGAGCGGGTATTGGTCTATCCCTGGCAAAGAAGTTTGTTGAAGAGTTAGGCGGCAGCATATCTGTAATAAGTAAGTTAGGAAGAGGTACAACTTTTAAGATCTTATTACCTGATGAGAAAGCAGCAGAGGAACAAATGGATGGTTTCAACTCAGACTCTATGATCGATATCCACATCATAGAAAAAGTTAATATAGAGTTATCCGATATATATTTTTAATTCAGCTACCTATAGGTACTTTCGTCCCAAATAAGTTGTTGAGACTATCAATGGTCTTTTATACTGCTAAAATCAGCTCATAAAAAAATAAAAGCCCAAATTGGGCTTTTTATTCGTTATGGTCGGGATGACAGGATTTGAACCT
>CAZNPR010000034.1:0-18017 GCA_964574965.1 uncultured Syntrophomonas sp.
AAACCAGGTGCTTTTTGAAATTAATTGCGGCCATGGATATCCACCTATTTCTGATATAATGATAGCGAAGGAACAGGGAGTCACTTTTATAATCAACAGTGACGCTCACTTTCAGGAAACGGTTGGGCAACTGGACTATGGCAGGATCGTGATCGAACAATTGGATATACCAGAGGAGCGTATTGTCAATTTGCAGGAACAAGGGGGGTATAAAAGATGGTCGAAAAAAGTGAAGGGCTGCACACATTGATCATAACCGGCTTATCAGGAGCCGGCAAAACACAGGTCATTAACTGCCTGGAAGACATGGGCTATTACTGTGTTGATAATTTACCCCCGGCATTACTGACTAAATTTGTTGAACTTAGCTGGCAGTCGGAAGGGAAGATCGATAAAGTAGCGCTGGTGATCGATGTAAGAGGGGGAGAATTCTTTCTTGATCTGTCACGTGCCTTGCAGGAAATGCAGGATAATTTGATCCCCTATGAAATATTGTTTTTGGAAGCAGCGGATGATGTCCTGATCCGCCGCTTTAAAGAATCAAGACGGCGTCATCCTTTGGCCAGCAACAGCAGCTTGCTGGAATCGATCCGGCAGGAGCGGGGCATGCTGGAGGAACTGCGGGGCCAGGCCAATTTGGTTATCGACACTTCCAATTTATCTCCCCTGGAATTGAAGAACAAACTGCAGAGCATTTACTTTGAGCGCAATACAGGAGGATTCTTTATCAATATCATCTCCTTCGGGTACAAGTTAGGGATCCCTATTGATTCAGATATCGTCATGGATGTGCGCTTTTTGGCAAACCCTTTTTATGACCCTGTCATGCGGAATCTGACCGGAGAAGATGAGGAAGTGATCGATTTTGTGCTTTCCTCTCCGGTCACCAAATCGTTTATCCGCCGCTTGATAAATCTACTCAAGTTCCTGATCCCCTATTATATCGGCGAAGGAAAAACTAACCTTGTAATTGCCATAGGGTGTACCGGAGGCCAGCACCGCTCCGTTGTGCTGGCTGATTATACCGGCAAAAAACTCAGAAATCTGGGATATAAAATTATTATCCGGCATAGAGATATTGCAAAATACCAGATGGATAGAGACATTTCCGAAGATATGGTGGAGGATTAGAATGTTGTATGAAGGGAACTTTTCAGATAATGAACCGAAAATCGTGGTGATAGGCGGGGGGACTGGTTTAGCCGTTTTGCTGAAAGGGCTGAAAAAACTGACACCCAAGCTCACTGCTATTGTCGCTGTTTCTGATGACGGAGGCAGTTCAGGACGACTGCGCACTGAGTTGGGAGTTTTGCCCCCGGGAGATATTCGCAGTTGTCTGGTGGCTCTGGCCGAAACCGAAACATTAATGGACAAAGTATTCCAGCATCGTTTCAGGCAGGGAGAAAGTATAAAGGGACATAACCTGGGGAACCTTTTATTGGTAGCCATGACGGAAATCACCGGTGATTTTGTAACCGCGATCAAAGAGGTCAGCAAAGTTTTAAAGGTCCGGGGGCAGGTGGTGCCTGTAACTCTGGAACCTATCAGTTTAGTGGCAGTCATGTCCGATGGTATGACTGTCGAAGGGGAAACCTTGATCAGAAAATATCCGGATAAAATTGATAAATTGCAGCTAAGCCCTGAAGACTGCCATTCGGTGCCGGCAGCGCTGGAAGCGATTGCTGAAGCCGATGCTGTGATCATAGGACCTGGAAGTCTCTATACCAGTATCATACCTAATCTGTTGGTCAATGGAGTAACAGGCTCCATATCCCGATCTAAAGCTAAAAAAATATTTATCAGTAATATTATGACTGAACTCGGTGAAACAGACGGCTTTACTGCCGCGGATCATTTACGTTGTTTGTTAGAATATGTAGACCGGGATATTATAGAGTATGTAATTGTAAATACCGGTCATATCGATGCAGCCAGGTTAAACCGATACCAGAAAGAACAAGCGGTGCCCGTCAAACCTGAATCAGAAAAAATTCAGTCAATGGGTTATACTGTAATTGAAAGGGACCTGATATCTGATGATGATGTTGCCTGGCATGATTCTGATAAAATTGCCCAAGTGGTGATGGATATTATCTATGCTTGAGTAATTTTCCCTCAATGGGAAGGGAGAGAAGTTTTTGAGTTTTGCCAATGATGTTAGAAATGAATTGAACCGCATTATGCCGGAAGGAGAATGTTGCCGGAAGGCAGAACTGTCAGCCCTGCTCCTTACCAGTGCTCAAATTCATTATCAGGAAGGCGGTCAATACGACCTGGAGGCAGTCGTTGAGAAAGCTTCAACTGCCAGAAAGATATTCAAAATGCTGAAAGAGCAAAACCTGCAGCCATCGGTGAGGATGGAAAAACGAAAAAGGTTTAATAAAACCAGAGTATATATCGTCACTGCCCCTCTTAAAGAGAAACAAGATTTTGAAACCCTGGAGGGTTTAAATATCATTGACCGTAATGTAAAGATCAAACCAGCAGTCAATCAGGAATTGATCGCAAAAAGCTGCTGTAAAAAAGCATTTTTGCGAGGTATCTTTTTAAACCGTGGTTTCATAAACCGGCCCGAAGGTGAATATCATCTGGAGTTAGTCATTAATGATGCCAGGCTGGCAGCCGATCTTCAAAAGATCCTGCTGCGCTATAAGATCCCGGCCAGGTTTGGTGAAAGGAAAAACAACCAGTTTCTTTATGTAAAAGAAAGTGAAAAAATAGCTGATTTTTTAAGAGTGGTAGGAGCGAGTAATGCTTTGCTGGAGTTTGAAAATGTGCGTATCATCAAATCGATGCGCAATGATGTAAACCGGCAGGTAAATTGCGAAACTGCTAACTTGGCCAAAACTGTTGATGCGGCAGTCCGGCAGACCAACCTGATAAAATTATTACTGGAACAGGAAGGCTGGGAAGGCATACCTTCGCAATATGTACAATTGGTACAACTCAGGATCGATTTTCCTGACAGCAGTTTAGCTGAACTTGGTAAACTGCTGGAGCCGCCTCTAAGTAAATCAGGAGCAGCATACCGAATGCGCAAACTCGAAGAGTATGCGGAGGCCAAACTTCAACCCCGGCTCGAGGCAGGATTTATATGAAAAGATGGAGAATTGTTTATCTAACCAGTATGTGATAGGAGACTTGCAATGCGCCTGACACCGGATATTTTCTTGCAACAACAACAAAAATTGCTGATGACACCTGAATTGCGCCAGGCGATTGCTATTTTGCAGATGTCTTCTTTGGAGCTGAATGATTATGTCCAGCAGGAATTAGAAGCGAATCCTTTACTGGAAGAAAATATTGAGGAGCCCGAACCTTCTATCAACAGCGACGGCGGCCAGGAAAATAATCTGAACAGTGAACTGTATAAACAATGGATGGAATACTATAATGAGCGCGGTTCAGTCTATGCTGAAAGAGAAAATGAAGAACAAAAGTCATATGAAAATATTATGAGCCGGAGGCCGGGGCTTTACGAGTACCTGGAAACGGAAATACATCTGGCCCTGGCGGATCAGCAATCAATTGCGATTGGTGAATACCTGATCGGCAATATTGACAATAATGGATATCTTTCTGTTTCCCTGGAGGAAGTCAGCCGTTATTGTAAAGTCAGTGAAACAGAAGTAGAAAAGGTCCTCAATATCGTACAGTGTGTAGCCCCAGCCGGCATAGGAGCACGTGATTTGGCGGAATCACTGAAATTGCAGCTGCTAAGCTATGGAAAACAGAGCGAAGCAGCGAATCGAATCATTGATGAGTACCTGGAGGAAGTAGCGAAAGGCAAACTGAATAAAATCGCCCGGGAATTGAGTATTCCGGTTCAACATGTCCAGGAGATATGTGATTTGATCAGAACGCTGGATCCCAAGCCGGGATTGCAGTTCAGCAATAATAACGAGATAAAGTATATCGTGCCGGATATTTTTGTAGAAAAAATCGAAGGACAATATATTGTGATCGTAAACGATTCTCAATATGGACGTCTGATGGTGAACAATACATATCAGAAGATTTTACGTCAGCCCGAATCTTTTTCAGATGACACCAAAAAATACCTGGAGGAAAAGCTGGGATCAGCACTATGGCTGATCCGCAGTATTGAACAGCGCCGCATGACCTTGTACAAGGTTGCCCGTTGTATCGTTGATATCCAAACTGAATTTCTTGACCACGGGGTAGAATATTTAAAACCCCTTACTTTGCGTCAGGTAGCTGATTTGGTTGAAGTGCACGAATCAACTGTCAGCCGGGCTACCGCTAACAAGTATATTCAGACCCCCCAGGGCCTGCTGGAGATGAAATACTTTTTTTCTACGGCCGTAAAATGTTATGGCCAGAGCGACGTTTCCTCCAAGTCAATAAAACATGCTTTAGAAGAAATAATCCAGCAGGAAGATGCAAGTAATCCGTTAAGTGATGAAACCATCGCCAAACAACTTGAAGACCGGGGCATAAAGATTTCACGCCGTACCATCGCCAAATACCGTCAGGAATTAAATATTCCTCCCGCGATATCCCGCAAGAGATATTAATCACATTTAATCTGGTCATATCCAAAATTTTCCCCATATTTCTATTCATTTTCTGCTATACTATTATTTTAGAAATACTTTTCCTAAACATTCTGTTACATTTTTTGGAACATAATCAGATGAATAATAATTTTTGAGCATTTATTGAAAAATACATGCTTTTTGATACCCATGCTTAGAATCAATAGATCCAGGGCAAGCTAGTAAATAATATTCGTAAAGATTCTATATGTAAAAGGAGTGAAAAGTGTATGTCGGTCAAGGTGGCGATCAATGGTTTTGGCCGTATCGGACGGCTGGTGACCAGAGCAGCAATGCAGCGTACAGATATGGAAATCGTAGGAATAAATGATTTGGGCAGTGCTGATTCCAATGCGCATCTTTTCAAGTATGATTCCATACATGGAGAATATAAAGGTGATGTGCAGACGGAAGGAAATAACATAGTAATCAACGGCAAAAAAATTCAATATATACAGGAGAAGGACCCGGAAAAGCTGCCATGGAAGGAGCTGGGCGTACAGATCGTGGTAGAGGGGACCGGGGCCTTCAGAAGCAAAGCGAAAGCCAGCAAACATCTGACTGCGGGCGCTTCCAAAGTCGTCGTTACAGCACCTGGTGAAGGTGTAGATCTGACCATGGTAATGGGAGTCAATCAAAACCAATACGTGCCTGCCTATAATATCATTTCGAATGCCTCCTGTACGACCAACTGCCTGGCACCGGTAGCCAAAGTCCTGCTTGACGAGTTCGGGATCGTTAAAGGCATGATGAATACCGTGCATTCCTATACCAATGATCAGCGGATCCTGGACTTGGAACACAAGGATCTAAGACGGGCCAGAGCTGCCGGTTTATCACTTATTCCTACCACTACCGGAGCAGCCAGTGCACTGGGGCTGGTCATTCCGGAACTGGCGGGCAAGCTGGACGGGTTGGCTATACGAGTTCCTACTCCCAATGTTTCATTGTTGGATTTAACAGTTGAACTGGAGAAAAAAGCCAGCCGCGAAGACATAAATAACGCTTTTCAACAAGCCAGTCAGGGCAGCCTGAAAGGTATTTTAAGATATACAGAGATCCCGTTGGTCTCCAATGATTACCGGGGCGAAAGTCATTCGGCTGTGGTCGATGGCTTGCTAACGATGATTCTTGGTGAGCATATGGCGAAAGTCATTGCCTGGTACGACAATGAATGGGGATATTCTCTCCGGGTAGTTGATGTTGTAAGTTTTATCGCTTCAAAGGGGATATGATGCAGATATTTTTATCGTAGTTTTGGAGGTGTGTTGGATTGAGACACTTAAGGGATGCAGAACTGGAAGATAAAAGAGTATTGATGCGCGTAGATTTTAATGTACCCCTGGATGAAGAAGGTAATATTATAGATGATAATAAGATAAAGGCAGCTTTGCCTACCATCGAATATATTCTGAAACGTAATGCCCGGCTTATTCTTATGAGCCATCTGGGCAGACCTAAAGAAAGAGATGAAAAACACAGCCTGAAAGTAGTAGCTGCAAGGCTTAAGAGCCTGATTCAGGCCAATGTAACTATGTCATCAGAAACCGTCGGCCCGCAGGCGGAAGCAGCGGTTGCGGCGCTGAAGCCCGGCGAAGTCTTATTGCTGGAAAATGTTCGTTTTTGTGCCGGGGAAGAAAAGAACAGCCCTGAACTTTCAAAGCAAATGGCTCAATTGGGAGATATATTTGTCAATGATGCTTTTGGTTCAGCGCACCGTGCACATTCCTCCACGACCGGCGTAGGGGAATTTTTACCATGCTTTGCCGGTTTGCTGATGGAAAAAGAAGTAACCATGTTAAGAAATGTGCTGGAATATCCTGAACCGCCCCGGATGGCTATTTTGGGCGGAGCCAAAGTGGCTGATAAGATCGGTCTGATCGAAAACCTTTTGGATAAAACGGCTATCGTCCTCATCGGAGGCGGCATGGCCAATACTTTTTTGAAGGCCCAGGGGAAGAATATCGGCAAATCGATGTTCGAAGAGAAATTCGTCGATGAAGCCAAGAGGCTCATCCAAATGGCGAACGAAAAAAACGTGGAATTGGTTTTACCGGTAGATGTAGTGACCGCAGCTGAAATATCCCAGGAAGCCGTGCCAGTTATAACGGACACCGACAATATTGCCGATGATCTTATGATATTGGATATTGGACCGAAAACGATAGGATTGTTTAAAAATGCTGTCAAACGGGCGAAAACAATTATTTGGAACGGACCGTTGGGAGTATATGAGTTTGAACAGTTTGCCAATGGAACGCAGGAAATATCGCGGGCCTTAGCCGAGGCACATGCGATCACGGTGATTGGCGGCGGCGATTCATCAGCAGCGGTCATTAGTCTGGGACTGGAAGACAAAATTACCCACATATCCACGGGTGGAGGAGCTACGCTGGAATTCCTGGAAGGGATCACTTTGCCGGGCGTGGCCGTATGTGAAGAATAACGGAGAGATATAGAAAATGAATCCATCATTGATCATTGCCAATTGGAAGATGCATAAAACCATCGGCGAGGCTCAGGCTTTCTGCCGTGATTTCATTGTCTTAAGCCGCGGCCTGAAGAAGACCACGGTAGTCATATGTCCGCCCTTTACTGCTTTAGCCGCCGCCGCCGCCAGTCTGCAGTCATCAGATATTAAACTGGGGGCGCAGGATATGCATTGGGAAGTTAAGGGGGCATATACGGGTGAGATCTCGCCAGCTCAATTAGTGGATGCCGGATGTAGATATGTGATCATCGGCCATTCCGAAAGGCGCCAGATCCTGGGAGAAACAGATATCATGATCAATAAAAAGGTCAGGGCAGCCTTGGGCGAGGGATTAATACCGATTTTATGTGTAGGAGAAACATTACAGGAAAGACAGGAAAAGAAGGCCTATGAAATCGTTGAACAGCAGATTACTGGTGCCTTGCAAGATATTGAATTTACAGAAGAAGATCTGGTGATCGCTTACGAACCGGTATGGGCGATAGGCACTGGTGTAAATGCCAGTTATCAGGATGCAGACGAAATGGCAACATATATTCGAAAATGTCTGCAGACTTTAAATACCAGGGTAATGGCAGCAAAAATACCGCTGCTTTATGGAGGCAGTGTGAAAGCTGATAATTTTGCAGAATTTTTACAGGGCAGCATAAATGGTGCCCTGGTTGGAGGCGCCAGTCTTGAAGCCGATTCTTTTTTTGAAATCGTGAGGTTATGTGAAAGTGCCTGAAAAAACAGTGGTATTAATGATCCTTGACGGTTGGGGCAACCGGGAAGCCTGCGCCGATAATGCCATAACCAGAGCCAACCCGGTAAATTTCAACCGTTTGAGCTCCAATTATCCGCATACCTTGCTTAAGTGTTCCGGACTGGAGGTAGGTTTGCCATATGGACTCATGGGCAATTCGGAAGTGGGGCATTTAAATATCGGTTCGGGGCGGATCGTCTATCAGGAAATCACCCGTATCAGCAAGGCCATCGATGATAAAAGCTTCTTTTTAAACCCAGCGTTATTGCAGGCTATAGATGCTGCCAGGGATAAAGGAGGTGCGGTCCATCTGATGGGCCTGCTTTCAGATGGTGGTGTACACAGTCATCTTGACCATTTGTTTGCTCTGCTTAAGTTATGCGGGCAGCGGCAGATGAACCGAGTATTTATCCATGGATTTCTCGACGGACGTGATGTAAATCCAAAAAGCGCTGCTGAATATGTAGCCCGGATCAGCAGTGAGATGGGAAAAATCGGGATCGGTGAATTTGCCACCATTGGCGGCAGATTTTATGGGATGGACAGAGATAAACACTGGGATCGAATTGAAAAAGCCTATGATGCAATGGTGGCGGGAAATGGAGAAAAAGCCGCCAATGTCTTCTCGGCCGTAGAACAAAGTTATGAAATGCGGATCTTTGATGAATTCGTAGAACCAACAGTGATGATTGATCAAGAAGGAAAACCTTTGGGATTAGTAAAGGATGATGACAGTATCATCTTTTTTAATTTCCGTGCAGACCGTGCGCGACAGATAACCCGGGCTTTTACGGATGAAGATTTTACAGGATTTACAGCCCCGCATCGGCCTAAGGTAAATTTTGTGTGCATGACACAATATGACCATACGATAAAGGCCCCGGCAGCATTCGAACCGCAGAACCTGAACAACACTTTGGGGGAATACCTTTCTCAGCAGGGGCTTAAGCAATTGCGTATTGCCGAAACCGAAAAATATGCCCATGTCACTTTTTTCTTCAATGGCGGAGTGGAAGAGCCTAACCCTGGGGAAGACCGGATACTGATACCATCGCCGAATGTAGCAACCTATAACCTGAAACCGGAAATGAGCGCCCCGGAACTGACCGAACGGGTGATAAAAGAGATCGAGCGGGATTTTTATGATGTGATCATCATCAACTATGCCAACGCCGATATGGTAGGGCATACAGGCGTACTGGAGGCAGCGATCCAAGCGGTGAAAACCGTGGATCATTTGATGAATCAGGTAGTGGAAGCGGTTCTGGCTAAAAAAGGTACCGTACTTATAACCGCGGACCATGGCAACTGTGAGATGATGGTATGCCCCACAAGCGGCAGCCCTTTTACTGCCCACACTTCAGATCTGGTCCCTTTTATACTGGTCGATAACGATCTTAAAAATAAAGAACTGCTGGCTAATTGCTCACTGCGGGATATCGCTCCCACCCTGTTGGAATTGCTTCATTTGCAAATACCCGGGGAAATGACCGGACGAAATATCATAAAATCATAAAATGAAAACATTTAAAATAAAGTCATGCATAAACGGAAGGAGAAAGATCAAATGAGTACGATTGTTGATGTATTTGCCAGAGAACTGCTTGATTCCCGTGGAAATCCAACTATTGAAGTGGAAGTCATACTGGAAGATGGAACCATGGGACGGGCTATAGTGCCTTCCGGCGCTTCTACCGGAGTCCACGAAGCCATTGAACTGCGGGATAATGATAAAGAAAGATATTTGGGCAAAGGAGTTTTGACCGCCGTTGATCATGTCAATGAGATCATCGCACCGGAAATTATTGGAATGAATGTTACCGGCCAGATCGATATAGATACGATCATGTTGGAACTGGACGGAACTCCGAATAAAAGCAAACTGGGAGCCAATGCTATTTTAGGTGTTTCCATGGCAGTGGCCCGTGCGGCTGCAGAGTTCTTAGGGATCCCCTTATATCAATATATAGGCGGAATTAATGCCCGCCAGATACCGGTGCCTATGATGAACATTCTAAACGGCGGACAGCATGCTGATAATAATGTAGATATCCAGGAATTCATGATCGTTCCCACTGGTGCACCTTCCTTTGCGGAAGGACTGCGTATGGGAGTGGAAGTGTATCATAATCTGAAAAAAGTATTACAAGCGAAAGGGCTGGCAACATCAGTAGGAGATGAAGGCGGTTTTGCCCCGGATCTTCCTTCCAATGAAGCAGCTATCGAAGTAATACTGGAAGCGATAGCAGCTGCCGGGTATAAAGCCGGGCAGGATATTTATCTGGCGCTTGATGTGGCTGCCAGCGAATTATATAAAGACGGTAAATATCATTTGGAAAGCACTGATCAGGTGATGACATCAGAAGAAATGGTGGCATTCTATGCAGACCTGGTGCAGAAATACCCAATTATTACCATCGAAGACGGACTGGCAGAAGATGATTGGGCTGGCTGGTCGCTGCTGACGGAAAAGCTGGGAGGGAAGATCCAACTGGTAGGAGACGACCTTTTCGTTACCAACACAGAAAGGCTGACGAAAGGGATCGAAGAGGGGATCTGCAACAGCATTTTAATTAAGCTTAACCAGATCGGCTCTGTCAGTGAGACCCTGGATGCTATAGAAATGGCTAAACAGGCTGGTTACACTTGTGTTATTTCCCATCGCTCCGGAGAAACCGAAGATACATTTATTGCAGATTTTGCAGTGGCAGCCAATGCCGGACAAATAAAGACCGGGGCACCAGCTCGTACCGACCGGGTGGCCAAATACAATCAGTTGTTAAGAATCGAGGAAGAATTGGATCAATTTGCCCTTTATAAAGGATTAAAAGCTTTTTACAACCTGAAACGTTAGCTCCATTGTTTTAATTATCTGGATTGTGTTAAAATACTTATTGACTGTTTAACAGGAAATCGGAGGTGAAAATTATGAAGACAGCAGTCTTGATCCTGCAAGTTTTATGCGCAATCGGGTTGATCACGACCGTCCTTTTGCAATCAGGTAAAAGTGCCGGTCTGTCAGGCAGTATTGCCGGGGGCGGCGAAGCCATATTCGGAAAGAAAAAAGGTGTGGATGATTTACTGGCGAAGATTACTGGCTGGTTGGCCGCTTTATTTATGATATTAACTTTAGCTCTGGCATTAATCTAAAGTTATTGATTCTATGCTGAAATTTGATTTAATGCAGGGAGATGATTTTAAATGGATTCTTTGATAATGTTTGCTCCGGCCGGCGGGGCAATAGCTTTACTATTTGCTTTTTATCTGGCTGGAAAAGTATCCAAAGCCGACCCAGGTAATGAAACGATGGTTGAAATTGCCGGGCATATTCACGAAGGGGCTATGGCATTTTTAAAAAGGCAGTATACTGCCATAGCTGTTTTTGTAGTTGTTGTATTTTTAGTTTTGGGATTTTTTATTGACTGGAAGACTGCTATTTGCTTTATCGTTGGTGCAATTTGTTCCACTTTAGCTGGTTACATAGGAATGAGTGTAGCTACGAAAGCAAATGTACGTACTGCCAATGCTGCCCGCACGTCCCAAAATGCAGCTCTGGGAATCGCTTTCTCCGGTGGGGCAGTCATGGGGATGTCAGTAACCGGCCTGGGACTCCTGGGGTTGGGTGTTATGTATCTTATTTTTAAAGATCCAACCATAGTAAATGGTTTCGCATTGGGAGGCAGTTCTGTAGCTCTATTTGGCCGTGTCGGCGGAGGCATATATACCAAAGCTGCTGATGTGGGCGCTGACCTGGTAGGTAAAGTGGAAGCCGGGATACCTGAAGATGACCCCAGAAATCCTGCTACTATCGCCGATAATGTTGGTGATAATGTGGGCGACGTTGCCGGCATGGGTTCAGACTTGTTTGAATCTTATGTAGGTTCGATCATTGCGGTCATGACACTTGGTGCTGTCTTATTTGCTGCCAAACCTGAATTAGGTGTTGGTGTGATCATGCTGCCGATGATCATTGCTGCCGGTGGTATTTTAGCTTCTATTGTCGGCACCTTTTTTGTTAAGACAGATGAAAAGAGCAATCCTCTTAAGGCTCTTAATATGGGAACCTTTGGATCTGCTGTTTTATTGGTGATTATTGCATTTATAGCTGTCAGATATATTCTGCCTGCTGAAATGTTCCCGGTATTCTGGGCGCTGGTAGCGGGGTTGGTAGCTGGAACGGCCATAGGATTAATAACTGAGTACTATACATCTGATGAATATAAACCTGTTCAAGGGATCGCTAAAGCTGCCCAGACAGGTCCGGCCACGGTTATCATTTCCGGGTTGGGTGTAGGGATGTTTTCCACTCTGTTGCCTTTACTGGTGATTTGTGCAGCTATCTTAGTTGCATTTTTAGTCAGCGGTGGAACAGCCGGTTTTGGGCTTTACGGAATTGCGCTGGCTGCAGTCGGTATGCTGGCCACTACTGGAATGGTGGTAGCCGTTGATGCATATGGACCGATTGCCGACAATGCCGGAGGAATTGCCCAGATGTCAGGTTTACCGAAGGAAGTAAGAGAAACGACTGATAAACTGGATTCAGTAGGAAATACAACAGCTGCCATTGGTAAAGGATTTGCTATTGGTTCAGCTGCATTGACAGCACTAGCGTTATTGACTGCTTTTGCACAAGTGGCAGGAATAGAAGGTGTTGATCTGCTTAACACCTATGTTATCGTTGGTATTTTACTGGGCGCTATGCTGCCTTTCTTCTTCTGTGCGCTTACTATGAATGCAGTTGGCAGAGCTGCTGCTGAAATGGTTGATGAAGTAAGACGACAGTTCAGAGAAATTACCGGACTGATGGAAGGAAAAGCAAAAGCGGATTATGCTCGTTGTGTTGATATCAGTACTCGCTCCGCCATTAAGGAAATGATCGTACCGGGTTTGATTGCAGTAATTGCTCCTTTAGCGGTGGGAATTGGATTAGGGCCGGAAGCACTGGCTGGAATGTTAATTGGTTCAATTGGTTCTGGTGTCTGTCTGGCGATCATGCTGGCCAATGCCGGTGGTGCCTGGGACAATGCCAAGAAATTTATTGAAGCCGGTAATTATGGCGGTAAAGGCAGTGATGCTCATGCAGCCGGAGTTGTTGGAGATACAGTTGGTGACCCGTGTAAAGATACATCCGGACCTTCACTTAACATATTGCTTAAGTTAATGTCCATTGTTTCGCTGGTATTTATTCCTTTATTCATGTAACTATTTGCAGATCGATCAACAGGGCGGTTGGACAAGCCAACTTGCCCTGTTTTTTTAATAATCAGCAATACTGCCGGCCGATATGGAGAGAGGAGAAACCAAATTGATTAAGCCAGGAGCTGAGGATTTTTTATTACCCGGTACCAACGACATTGCCCTGCTGTTTATACATGGCATTACCGCCTCACCATCGGAAGTATACCCCACTGCCAAATTGGTCCATGAACTTACGCAATGCACAGTTAAAGGAATCTTGCTGCCGGGACATGGAACTACGCTGGCAGACCTTAGCCTGACCAGATGGACCGACTGGTACGATACGGTAAAAAATGAAACCGAAGAGCTGCAAAAAAACTACCGCAAAGTTTATGTAGCAGGCCTTTCCATGGGCGGGCTTTTAAGCCTTTATGCCGGGATAAAAATGACGCAGATCGCCGGGGTCGTAAGTATTAATGCCCCTATCTTCTTAAGAATACCTATGCCAGGTTTAATGGCACCGATCATGAGACTGTTTATTAAAAATCTTCCCAAAGTCCAAACCAATTGGAATAAAGAATTAAACAACCTGGGGCGTTTTAACTATGACGCAACGCCGATCGATGCATTTCAAAGTATGTGGCAGCTGCGGCATAAGGTAACAGCAGGGCTTAAAAATATAACGCTGCCCCTTTTGGTCATACAGTCTCTGCAGGATGAAACCGTAAGGAGTGACAGCGGCAGATTCATTGCCAATCATGCGGTCAATGCATCGGTAGATTTGATGGAGCTGCAGTCATCCAGGCATGTCGCAACCATGGACCGGGAAAAGGAGGCAATTGCTCAAAAGATCGCCGATTTTATAAAACCCCCGCACAATGTGCAATAATATAGAAAGAATAAACTAGTGATTAGGAGGTTAATGAATTGCAAAGAACGGAAGCCTTGAATTTACTGAAGATGCATCTGCACGATGAAAATCATATCAAACATTCCCTGGCTGTGGAAGCAATTATGAGAGGTATAGCCGCCCACCTGGGCGAAGATGTCGAAAAATATGGATTGACCGGATTGCTGCATGATATAGATTATGATACCACCGGCGAGGACCCGCAGCAGCATTCCTTAATAGGAGCACAAATGCTGGAGGAAAAAGGGTTTCCCGCTGATCTGGTCTATGCAGTCAAAGTACATAATGAGATCCACGGACTGGAACGGAAGAATCTTTTGGACAAAGCGTTGTATTGTTGTGACCCAACCAGCGGCTTTATTACTGCTGCCGCTTTAGTGAGGCCGGACAAACAATTAGCGAATGTGGAAGTGAAATCCTTGAAAAAACGATTTAAGGAAAAGGCTTTTGCCCGAGGTGCGAACCGTGAACAGATGGCAGCCTGCAGCGAGATCGGCATGGAACTGGAGGAATTCCTGGCCATATCTCTTAAAAGCATGCAGCAAATAGCATCAGATTTAGGTTTATAGCAGGTCGATTTTGGTTAAGCTAATATTGAATTTTTCATTCCTTAAGGAGGAGTAAATCATAAATAAAGAAGCGATCCTTGCTTTTATGCGCCGGGAAAGTTACCGACCGCTAAGCTATGGCGAACTGATACAAGCTTTGGAAATTGAAAGCGGAGAAGATGAGATCAGATTCAGCAAAGAATTAGGACGGCTGGAGAAGCAGGGGGAAATTGTCAAGACCCGCAAAAATAAATACGGCTTGCCGGAAATGATGAATCTGGTAAAAGGCATGATCAGCATCAGCCAGCGCGGTTATGGCATTTTAAAGCCCGATGATGTCAACGCACCGGAAATATTTGTTTTTGGAAAAAACCTGAATGGTGCCATGCATCAGGATCGGGTCATGGCCAGGCTGAAGGAAAAAGCTTTTGACGGGCAGCGCCCCGAAGGAGAAGTGATCCGGGTCATCAAACGTGCCAATCATGAGCTGGTTGGAACCTTTGAACGAGGCCGGTCATCAGTCCAGGTTATTCCCGATGATTCCAGACAGATCTATCCCATCAATGTAAAGGTCGGCAGTAAATTAAAAGTTAAAAATGGAGATAAAGTTCTGGTTTCCATTACTGCTTATCCCGATAAAAACAAATACCCGGAAGGAAAGATCACCGAAGTCCTTGGCAGAAAAGGTCAGCCAGGTCTGGATGTACAGGTAGTTATCAGAAAACATGCCTTGAAAGCCTTCTTCCCGGAAGCAGTTATAAATGAAGCGCAGGCGGTCGCTGTTCCCGTTAACAGCGAAGAGAAGGCACAACGACGGGATCTGACCGGTGTCAGAATGGTTACCATGGATGGTGCAGATGCCAAAGACCTGGATGATGCAGTTTCTATAAGCCGTACTGCTGATGGATACCAGTTGGGAGTCCATATTGCAGATGTATCCCACTATGTAAAAGAAAAAAGCAAACTGGACAAGGAAGCCTTCGAAAGAGGTACCAGTATATACCTGATCGATAAAGTCCTGCCCATGATGCCGCCGGAGCTTAGCAACGATATTTGCAGCCTGAATGCAGGAGTGGACCGGCTGGCGCTTAGCTGCCTGGTTGATTTGGATACCAAAGGTAACATAAAGAAATATGATCTATGCAAATCAGTATTACATATTGATGAGCGTATGACTTATGAAGACGTAAATAAATTGCTAAACGAAAGTGATCCGGATCTGAAGAAACGATATGATTATCTGCTGGAAGACTTTCGCATGATGAAAGAACTGGCAGATATATTACGGGAAAAGAGAAAAGTGCGGGGCGCACTTGATTTTGATTTCCCCGAGACCAAAGTGATCGTTGATGAAAACAGTTTCCCCGTTGAGATAAAAAAGGCGGAACGGGGAGCAGCAGAAATGATCATCGAAGACTTTATGATCTGTGCCAATGAAGTGGTAGCGGAGCATATGTATTGGGCGCAATTGCCTATCTTATACAGGGTCCATCAAAAACCGGACGAAGATGCGCTGGATAAATTAAATCAGGTCTTGGGCGTGTTCGGCCTGAAAATCAATGGCCGCGCCGTTGACCCCAAAACCTACCAAAAGATCCTGGCCCAGATCAAAGGCAGACCAGAAGAACCAATGATCGCGATGATGCTGTTAAGGTCCATGAAACATGCCAGCTATATGCCGGAAGCCTTAGGACATTTCGGATTGGCTTCAAAATATTACTGTCACTTTACCAGCCCCATCAGGCGTTACCCGGACTTGATCGTGCACCGGGTCTTGAGCGAATTGCTGGATGGCAGCATGAATGCCGGCAGGCGGAGTAGACTTGAGAAAAATATGACCGCTGCCGGGCAGCATTGTTCGATGCAGGAAATCAAAGCCGAAGAAGCAGAACGTGAATTGATCGACATTAAAAAAGCACAGTATATGGCTGGGTTTATCGGCGGCGAGTTTGAGGCACGGATCGTATCCGTTCACCCCTTTGGTTTATTCGTCCAGCTCGATAATACCGTGGAAGGGTTGATCCATGTTTCCAGCATAGCCGATGATTATTATGAGTTTAATGAGCGTAACCATACTTTGCACGGCCGCCACTCCGGGCAAAAATTTGCCATCGGGGACCAGGTCAAAGTGCAACTCATCCGGGTCGATGTTGATGAAGCCAAGATCGATTTTGAGTTAATATAATTTTTAAGAGAATTTGCGTTTATTAACAGGAATTCTTAAGTTGGCAGCGAATAGTATGAAATAATAGAATATCCAGTTTTCGAGTTACTGTACCTAATGCTCAGGCGATGGGCAGTGACCGATAGGGTATAGCGGGAAACAGCTATGCCTCCCGGTGCGGAAAGAAAACCTGGCTGAAATAATGGCTACCTTATGGTACTGATAGTCAGTTGTATTTTCGCAACTGATTTTTTATTTTTTATAGAGAATCAACCGCACCAATTTATTGGTTTTCCCTAAAGGGCCTCATAAACCCCACTTTTATTGAAATCCTCCGGTCGCACTCCCGGAGGATTCCTTGTGCCAGGAAAAAGGGGGGATGTCGAGGCTGCTCATTGACCGGAAGCAGAACTTAAGTTATAATGATAAAGCAAAAGCAGGAGTTATAAGCCCTGATCTCGGTAGAATTATCTGAGGTGAGGGTTTGTTTTTCGCTTCAAATGCTGAAGCTGAATCTCGAGGTGCAAAATGGGTAAAAAAGGCGGCATAAAACCGGTTATAGAAAACCGCAAAGCCAGATTTGAATACCATATCAAAGAAAATATCGAAGCCGGTCTGGCTCTGGTGGGTACGGAAGTGAAGTCATTGCGCAAAGGCAAAGGCAATCTTAAAGATGCCTATGCCACAGTCAAAGACGGAGAAGCCTGGATCATTAACTTCCATATCAGTCCATATGAACAAGGCAATCAGTTTAATCATGACCCGCTAAGGCCCAAAAAATTGCTTTTGCACCGGCAGGAAATCAACCATTTAATTGGCATGCAAAAAGAAAAAGGCTATACTTTGATTCCTTTAAAAGTATATTTTAAAGAAGGCAAAGCCAAGATGGATCTGGCCGTAGCGATTGGTAAAAAGCTGTATGACAAGCGCGAAGATATCGCAGCCCGTGATGCACGCCGGGATATAGAACGGGCAGTCAAGGAAAAAAGCCACTCCTAACATTTGAGGGGTGACAAAAGTGTTTACCCGTAGTAATATATGATATGCACCCCTTATTGATTTTAATTATGGGGGCGTAATGGTTTCGACGGGGGAATAGATGGGTTGAGCAGCGAGCCGAGTTGTCGCCAGCTCGTTAAAAAGGTGAAAACACAAAATAACTGCAGAAGATAATTTTGCACTAGCCGCGTAAGCGGCTCGTCCGGCTAAGACTCCTCACGGCTTAGTGCAGGGCGTCACACAGTGAGGGTACCCTGAAGCCTTCTTCCTCGAGTGGCTTTAAGGGGAAATTAATCGGGGATAGTTCTAAGAAGCCTGTCCGCGGGCGTCCGATGAGCGAAATTTTAATACACGGACTGCGCTCGGAGAAACTCTTCTGGTCTTTCTTTCGGACGGGGGTTCGACTCCCCCCGCCTCCACCAG
>CAZNPR010000035.1:0-12490 GCA_964574965.1 uncultured Syntrophomonas sp.
AACCGGGCCATGCTTTTGTGGATGATGATGGGCAAAGGAGCACCTTCAGGAAAAACGGAAGATGTGTTGACCAAGCCGGTCATGGCTTATACGGCCGCGGAAGTGATCAAAGCTGATGCAGGAAATGTGTATATCAAAGCCAACCGTAAACGCCCCGACCCCTTTACGCCATGGACGACACTGATCCCAGACAATATCCATAATCCTTTTCATAAACAGCTGGATCCGGATGATACGGAGGAAATTGCTGTCCCCACCGATTTTGTTGTTTTTGCCACCGGCGGGATCAGCAATAACGAGCTTTATTATCAACTGTTAAAGGAACTGGCTGCCCCGGAGATCTATTGTATCGGTGATGCCAGTAGCTTGGGCAGGGCTTGGGAAGCCATAAATGCTGCCAACGAAGTGGCCCGGTCTATATAAAATATTTTACCGTTCCTACATCTCAGTTTAAAAGAAAAGATTCCAATTACTTTGCTATGCTCCTCCTGAAACCGACAGTTTAAAGATGAAAACTGTGTGTTTCAGGAGGAGCATAACTTATTCCTGGGCTCTTTTACATATATTCCATGATCTGTTTTGGTGCAAAGTAAATATAGGTATCACAGGAACCAATTGGTATCTCAGGCATATTCTATAGCAGGGAGGTGTATCAATGAATTATTATGATGTGTCACCGCGTCTTGTCTCTCAAATTGAGGAGATCATCGACCATGATATTTTTGTCATGGGCAAGCTGGCAGCCATCGTCGATGAAATTCGGGATCCGGTTCTTCGTGCCATCGTGACCAGTATTATTGGTGACGAAAACGGTCATGTACGTTTTTTCCGGTCGCTGCTGGTCCATGTAAAAGAAGGTTCACCCAATCATTGCTGTTACAGGTACAACCGCACCCGGAAAAAATTAAATTATGTAAAGCCTTACCGTACTTAAAAAAAGAAAGGAAGTGTAATCATGTATCAATGCCAATCAAAACAACCGGATAAATGTAAATGCCCCCAGTGTGCCAATTATCGTGCAATGTTGGAGGAGTCCATTCAGGACGAAATTTGTGATGCCGGATTTTACGCGCAGATAGCCAATGAAGCACCGACTGACATTTTACGCGAACTCATTACCAGCATTGTCGGAGACGAATATGGCCATGCCCGTCTGCAGGCATCTCTTTTAGGCATCTGTCCGCCTCCCGTTTCCTGTCCGCCGGATTGCCCGCCAGACAGCGGTAACTTTGAGACTGATGTAAGAGCCGCGATCAGAGGAGAATTGGAAGCGATCAGACGGTATGCACAGTTGGCAGGATGTGCCCCGACTCCTGAGATCCGTTATCTGCTGACCTCGATCCTCGGTGATGAATACGCACACACCCGGATCTGGAATGCCATGCTGCTGGGCGATGATATCTGCGATTACCCTTGCAGATAATGATTCTTTGAAGATTTATTAAAAAAGCATAAGACTTATCCGGAAAAAGCTCCCCTCTGTTGAGAATTTTTAATACGGGAGCTTTTTATGTTACTAAGCGGTCCCTGTTTTACTGAATAGAAATAGTCGAGAAAAAGAAATATAATTTGTTTGATAAATGTGTGTTATACTATTTGCCAAAAGAAGATTATGGGGGAATCATTGTGAGAATCGCAGTGGTGGATGGTCAGGGGGGCGGCATTGGTAAATTGATCGTAGAAAACCTGCGCCGGGAATTGGGCCATTCCTGCCGTATAATCGGACTGGGCACCAATGCCGTGGCGGCATCCCTGATGCTGAAAGCCGGAGCGAATGAAGGTGCCAGCGGAGAAAATGCGGTTATTTTTTGCGCTTCCCGGGTCGATATGATCGTGGGTTCAGTGGCAATTATTGTTGCCCATGCCTTCTTAGGCGAGCTGACGCCGGCCATGGCCGAGGCCATCGCGTTATCAGAAGCGGTAAAGGTATTATTGCCATTGAATCGTCAAAAGATCGAAATATGCTCTGTAACTGACGAATCATTACCCATGCAGGTCAGCCAATTGGTGGAGCGGGTAAAACAGATAGCTGAACAGGAATCATAAAGTTAAGCAAAACCTACATAAAGCATCTATTGCTAAGACAATCAGCAAGAAAGGCAGGAGAAGATACATGTGTAAAGATATGCCGCCGCTGGAAAAGGCGATCCAGTTTCACGGACATATATGTCCCGGTCTTTTGATGGGAGTAAGGGCAGCCGAATTTGCGCAGCAGCATCTGGATATCGATCAGGACCTGGATGAAGAATTGCTGGCAGTGGTCGAAACCAATTCCTGCGGAGTCGATGGGATCCAATCAATATTAGGCTGCACTTTTGGCAAAGGCAATCTGATCTTTAAGGACTATGGCAAGAACGTTTATACCATTGCCAGCCGGGAAAAAAAGCGGGCGGTGCGGATCGCGCAAAAATACAAACCGCAGTCGCATCCGGATTCTTTGCGTTATCGTGAATTGAAACGCAAGGACAGCCTGACTGAGGCAGAAGCTGAAGAAACAGAAAAACTTTTGGGGGCTATTTTTGAAAGGCTGATGAGTACTTCCTTTGAAGAGCTTTTTACCTGGCGGGACGTGGATTTTCCTTTCCCGGCCAAAGCGGAGATATATCCTACCGTGCAATGCTCCGTATGCGGCGAAGGCGTTATGGAACCCCGTGCGATCAGAAACGGGCAGAATTATGTTTGTCCTGATTGTGTATAAAAGATGGAGGGCGGGCCAATGTGCGAAGCAAATGTATATCTTCAACGGGACGGTCAGGAAGAACTCTTGATGGAAAGCGTGGACCGTATCATTCCAGGTGAAGATAACCAAATCTTTATGGAGAATATTTTTGGGGAAAGACGGGTGGTGAAGGCCCGTATAAAAGAGATGGAACTGGTTCACCATCGGGTCATCCTGGAAGCTGTACCGGAAGAGCCAGCGCAGCGCCACACCGAGATCTGGTTGGAACCCGAAACGGCCCACGGACATTTTCATCCGGGGGAAGCAGTATTGATCAAACTAAATAAGGGATATAATATGCAGGCTGACAGCCAGGCGGAAATGAATGACCCCAAAGCTTATATTGTCAAACCGGAAGGAACTCGTGAATTGGAACTGCATGTTCATCATAATCAGGGTGAGATAAGCCTGGCAGAGGAAATAGATGGCCTGGCCCAGCTCTATGTTTACGAAAATGGGGAACAGGAACGCTATGCTGCTGTCCTGGTGGAAGTAGGGCATCATCACCATCACGGCACCCAACCTATCGGACTGCCGCTGGAAATCATTCCCACTGATTACAGCCACGCCCGCATGGGAGAAAACTATGAGATCCTGGTTCTCAAAAATGGCACACCCTTAGCCGGCTGCGAGGTGAAAGCAACTTACAGCAGTACGAGAAATCGTGATTATCCCCATCATTTGACCACAGATGAAACAGGTCGGGCGAAATTGTTCCTTACGGCTCGCGGGAATTATTTGTTTTCGGTGACGGATGAAAATATCATCAGTACTTTTACCCTGGTAAAAAGTTTTTAAGTTGTGATATAAAATAATTATTTAAATAGCAGGAAACGAAAAATTAACAGCGAATAAAAGAACTTAATGGCCGCTATGAAAGCGGGCTTAGAGTTTGTTTCAGAGGTAAGGATATAGGTAAAATCCGATACTATCAATCATGCCATGAAGGTATTGGCGGTAACAGCCGCTGGTGTTTTTCATGGTTTTTTGTGCTTATTGTTTCCCGATGATTACATACTCCTTGATCAATGAGCCTGAAAACCAAATTGCTCATTTATTTTAAAGGAGGTTGAAAAATGCATATTCCGGATGGTTATTTAAGTCCGCAGACAGCTTTGCCTTTCATGGCGCTGATGGTACCGGTATGGGGGGCGGCGGTAAAAAAAGTAAAACAGAAGGTAAAAAAGAAGCATGTACCCATATTAGCTATCGGCGCCGCCTTCTCTTTTACCATCATGATGTTTAACCTGCCGATACCCGGGGGGAGTTCCGCACATGCTGTGGGGGCAGTACTGCTGGCCATCCTCTTGGGCCCCTGGGCGGCTTGTCTGGGGGTATCCACCGCACTCATTATTCAAGCCCTGATTTTTGGTGACGGAGGAATTTTGGCAGTGGGCGCCAACTGTTTCAATATCGCATTTGTTATGCCTATGATGGGCTATTTTGTTTACAAATTGATCAAAGGAAATGCAGCGGCAGGTTCCAGACGGGGATTGGCAGCCGCAGCCCTGGCAGGATATGTGGGGCTGAATATGGCAGCCTTGTGCACAGCCCTGGAGTTTGGCTTCCAATATCATCTGTTTCAGGCTGCTGACGGAACCCCCCTTTACTTTATGTATCCCATCAAAGTGGCAGTCGCCGCTATGATGTCCGAGCATCTTCTGCTGGCCGGACCGGTGGAAGCATTGGTCACCTCTTTAGGTCTGCGTTTCGTACAGGCAAATTATCCTGACTTGCTCTCCGAAACTGATTCTTCTGGGAGCAATTCCGAATTGGAGGTAACGCAAAATGTTTAAAAGATACCGTAAATTGTGGTTGGCTTTGGGAGTTTTCGTGATTCTTTCCCCTCTGGGACTTCTTGCTGGTGGTACAGCTTTTGGTGAATGGGGCATCGATCAATTGGCGGATGAAGCTGGCTTTATACCGTCAGGGCTGCAGAAAATGGCTGATATATGGAGCCATGCCCCCTTAGCTGATTATGCAATAGCCAGTTTTGATGGGAGTTTTTTGCATGCTGCCTTGGGATACATTTTATCAGCTGTGGTTGGTGCAGCGCTGACAGTTGGCTTAATGCTGCTGCTTGGTAAAGTGATCAAAGATTAAGAACAGGAGTTAAGCAGAAATGACAGCAGAGAAACATTATATACATCTGCCAGAATGGATGGAGAAAACCGGCTGCCAGGAACAGGTGAACACTTCCTCGGGCCGGCGTACCAATTTCCTGGTGAAAAGTATCCGCCGCATGAAACAAAATATTGCCGATGAATTGATGACAGAAAGTTTGGCCGGCCGGCCGGGGATCCTGCAGCAGCTGGATGCGCGTGTTAAATTAGTGACCGTGGTCCTGCTGGTCTTGGCCGTGGGGCTGACCAATAGCATTCCGATTTTATTGGTTGTATGGCTTTTAACGATGTTTTTGATGATGATCGCCCGTATGCCGGTTTTGACGATGCAAAAGCGTATCTGGGGGGGCATTCCTCTTATAACGCTGTTGGTTTCCATACCGGCCATGTTAAATATTTTTATCGATGGGAAACCGCTGATCATGATCTGTCAGAGCACCCAGCTATCAGTGCTGGCAGGCATTGAAATCCCCGCCAGTCTCTTCATCAGCCAGCAAGGCTTGACGGCAGGGCTCAGATTATGTCTGCGCATAGGGCTCTCATTATCCCTTGGAACCTTGCTGGTGATGACGACTCCGGCGGCCATGCTGTTTAAATCCCTGCAAGCAATGGGAGTGCCAGCTTTAATGGTGATGATACTGGAAATGAGCTATCGTTATTTAGTACTGCTTCTGACTTTGTCCATAGAAATGTTCGAAGCTCGTCAACTTAGAACCGTAGGGAATTTATCTTTATCAGCGAAACGAGAACAGGTCGGGTCTTCGATCGCGGCTTTGTTTGCCAAAAGTATGGAGATGACAGACGAGGTTTACCTGGCTATGAGAGCCCGCGGTTACACCGGACAGGCAGTAAATATCAGCAATGAATATAAATGATCGGCACTTATGAAGGAACCAGTTTTGGGTGATTTGCCATGACGGGCGAAATATTATGATAAAGAGGTAGAAATTATGCGAGAAAGCTTATTTTCATTTGACCAGATATCTTTTGGTTATATCCCGAGCCAGCCGGTATTCAGCCAACTCAGCCTGGAAATATACAGAGGGGAAAAGGTTGCTCTGCTGGGAGCGAATGGTTCAGGTAAATCTACTTTACTAAAAATAATGAGCGGCTTGATATTCCCGCAGCATGGAGTATTCAAAGCGTATGGGCAGGAAATTAATGAGCAGCGTATGGAAGATGATGCCTTTTCCCGGCAGTATCACCGCCGGGTGGGATATATATTCCAGAATTCTGAGGTACAGCTCTTTACAACCAGGGTATGGGATGAGGTCGCTTACGGGCCTTTACAAATGGGATTTTCTCCAACGGAAATAAAGCAACGGGTGGAGGATGTCCTGGAGATGCTCCAAATCAGAAGTCTGAGTGACCGGTCGCCCCACCGTTTAAGCGGCGGAGAAAAGAAAAAAGTGGCGATCGCTTCAGTATTGGTGCTAAATCCGGAAGTTTTGATACTGGACGAACCCACCAGCGGTCTGGATCCAAAAACGGAAAGATGGCTGGTGGAGCTGTTGCTGGAACTAAACCTTAAGGGACGTACTATCATTGTATCCACGCATAATCTCGAACTGGCTCATGTTCTGACCACCCGCTCCCTGGTGCTGGCAGAGTCATATGAACTGGTTGGTGACGGCTTAACTGAAGATATCATGGATGATCATGAATTATTGACAGCGGTCAATTTAATTGATGAATATTCGCATATCCACGGTAATATGGAGCATATACACCGTTATACCCACGGATAGTCTAATTATTTCACATAGGATGTCTTAGAATATCTGCAGTGCTTCGCAGGAATCATCAGCACGCGGGGCTGCGTTCAATATCTGCAAAAAAAAGCCCTTTGCATAAGCAAAGGGGATAAGAAAAAGATTGGGATTGGATACCAGAATAAGTCTGTCCCGCTCAAATCTCATTACCCCATTACATTTCCCCCCATATAAAGTGTATGAAAAATCATACATCAGCCATCGGGCTCATGCTGTTGAAACAAAAGAAGCCAGGCCGTGTAAAGGTCTGGCTGAAAGGCTTAGTAATACAAGCCTTCTTGCTTCTCCTTTCCACAATGGGAGGCGTAACCGTTTCCCGTTACACCCAACGGTCTTACAGCCATTGACAAACAGTAGGCTGTGAGACTCGGAGATTAAAGACTGAAACTGTTTTTATTCCAGTTGTTAGCATTGTAAATCATTAAGTCCTTTTATGCAATAATTTCGTTTTAATTTTTTATGAAGCTAAATTGATGGATCAATAAAGCAGCCTTATCATCGATATTGCATTGCAATATTTAAATATTATTAATTAAAAGGATTTTAGACAAACAAGTAGAATATTATCATAAAATTTAATAGCCTGATCTCCGAGCCTGGAACCCTAAAGACGACCATGGCGACCAGGACGTTAGGGTATAGTTGGAAACGATTATGCCTCCCATTGTGGAAAGGAGATGCTGGTTTTACGCAGACTTAAGCATACATGAATTCATGAAGATTTTACCTGCTTATTGATACTTGCGTTTATTGCCTGGCATTTCGTGCCGGGCTTTTTTAGTAAACAGAGTGCTGCTCATCAGGATCAATAGCAGGAATCAATGAATTCTTATGGAAAGGACTGTGTTGCTGCCCGGCATTTCCAGCTGGGCTTTTATTATGCAGTGAAGGATCGATCATTAAACAAAGCAAAGGATTGGGAGCCGCCTTATGCATGAGTTATCTTTGGTGGAAGGCATTCTTGACATGGTCAGGGAAAGTGCCGTACAGCACAAGATCAAAAAAATAAACAGGATCAATTTGGTGATCGGAAAATTCAGCATGGTGATGCCTGACAGTTTGCAGTTCTGCTTTGAAGCGTTAAGCCGACAGGAGGCATTGTTCTGCGGCGCAATACTGGAAATCGAAACGCGGGAAATCGTGATTTACTGTAGGGAGTGCCAACAGGAATATAACCTGGATGGCGAAACGATTTTTATTTGTCCGGGCTGTGGAAAGCATGATGTGGAGATGATCAGCGGCAGGGAAATGTACCTGGCTCACTATGAAGGAGAGGGAAATGGATCATGCAAATAAATATGAACAGTGATCTCCTGGGGGCAAATGATATCTTAGCCAGGAAAAACCGACGGCTGTTTGCCGAAAAAGGGATGCTGGTGGTCAATCTCATGAGTTCACCCGGATCAGGGAAAACCACGATACTGGAGCGCACCATCGAGCAGCTCGACGGGGCTAAAAAACTTGGCGTGATAGAAGGGGATCTGTATACCGACCAGGATGCGCTGCGGATCGAGAAAAAGGGGATCGAGGTCGTGCAGATCAATACCGAAGGAGCCTGTCACCTGGATGCAGGAATGGTAGGTAAAGCTTTCGATGATCTGCCATCTTCTGAACTGGATCTGCTGTTTATCGAAAATGTCGGCAATTTGGTATGCCCGGCAGAATTTGATTTGGGGGAAGATTTCCGGGCTGTAGTGATCAGCACCACCGAAGGCAATGATAAACCGCTAAAATACCCGCTGATTTTTCATCAGGCACGGGTGGTGATACTAAACAAAATCGATTTGCTGCCCTATACCGACTTTGATCTGGATCAGTTCCGAAGCGATCTGGCCCAAATCAACCCCTCAGCGGTCATATTCCTGATTTCAGGACGTACCGGGGAGGGAATAGAGAATTGGCTGCAGTGGTTATTGGAGGAGGTGAAGAAGAAGCATCCTTAGCCATAATGATTTAGAGAAAAATTATTGGGGGAAAAGATTGGATTGGGGATATTATCAAACTATATCGAATGGGGGGAATTAATTTAATGCCTACCAAATTGAGTCGACGCGATTTCTTAAGAGTATGTGCCGGGACGACGGCAGCGATTTCTCTGTCGGGATTTCTGGCTCCCTTTATGAAAGAGGCAGTTGCGGCCGGGGCACCACCAGTGATCTGGATTCAGGGTGCATCCTGTACAGGATGTTCGATTTCATTGCTGAACACGGTACATCCTGATATTCAAAAAGTATTGACCGAGGTTATCAGCTTGACCTACCATCCTAATATCAGCGCGGCAGCAGGTGATCTGGCCATAAAAGAAGCCATTTACGGTGTGGCTGCAGCGAATCCGGGCAATTTCTTCCTGGTGGTTGAAGGCGCCGTGCCAACCGGAGCCAATGGACATTACTGTATGGTGGGAGAAGAGAATGGAGAACCCATCGTATTTGAGAAACTGGTGAAGGATATTGGCGGTAAGGCCAAAGCTATATTGAATTTTGGTACCTGCTCCTCTTATGGCGGCATTCCTGCGACCCCGCCTAATCCAACCGAGTGTGTCCCAGTAAGCCAGATCGTTAAAAATGTTCCCTGCATCAATGTTCCAGGGTGTCCGCCTCATCCCGATTGGATGGTAGGTACGATTGCCCATGTATTGTTATATAACGATATTCCGGAACTGGACAGCTATGGCCGTCCCAAGATGTTCTTCGATACCATCATCCATGATAATTGTCAGAGACGTCAGTATTTTGAAAACGGTATTTTCGCTAAAAATTTTGGGGATATGGGATGCATGCTGGAACTGGGCTGCAAAGGGCCGTTTGCTCATTGCGATGCCACCAACCGTATGTGGAACAACGGAACCAACTGGTGCGTAAAATGCGGAGCCGTTTGCATTGGTTGTACCGAACCGCAATTCCCGGGCTGGCCGATGTATGAAAGAATGCCTGAAATGCCAGTTGGGTCAGCTACCAGTGTAACTGCCGATCAAATCGGTATGGCAGTAGGCGGTCTGGCTGTGCTGGGTATTGCAGGTCATCTGGGTGGCAATATTCTCACCGGCAGAATTGGTCCTCACAAGGAAAAAGACGAAGAAGTGAAAGTAGGTGAGAACTAATGGCGAAAATTATTGTTGACCCCGTAACCAGAATTGAAGGCCATCTTAAATTGGAAGTTGAAGTTGAAAATAATGTTGTGGTTGATGCATGGACAAGCGGTACACTTTGGCGTGGTATGGAACTGATCATGCAGGGCAGAGATCCCCGTGACGCAGAACAGATCATTCAGCGGATCTGCGGAGTATGCCCAACGGGTCACGCAACCGCAGGTATACTTGCCCTTGATGATGCTTTCGGAATCGAACCGCCGCCCAATGGCAGAATCATCAGGAACTTAATTCTGGGCTCCAACTGGATTCAATCCCATATTCTTCACTTTTTCCATTTGGCTGCGCTGGATTATGTCAAAGGACCGGAGCTCGCGCCTTTTAAACCTCGCTATGAAGCTGATTATCGTTTGCCCTCTGACATCAACGAGCAGGCCGTTGCGATTTATTTGGAAGCCCTGACAATTCGCCGAAAAGCCCATGAAATGCTGGCTATCTGGGGCGGTAAGATGCCTCACGTACAGGCTATCGTTCCCGGCGGTGTTTCAGAAGTTCCTGATACATCAAAGATCTATAGATTCCTTTCTTTATTGGAAGAAATGCAGGCTTTTATTGACAAAAAATATATCCCCACCGTTAAAGCAGTGGCCGGTGTATATTCCGACTGGCTCTCGATTGGATCCGGCTGCATGAATATGCTGGCTTTTGGCGGTTTCCCTCTGGAAGAGGGTATGGATCATGTTAAAAAGGAAAAATTCTTCCCCGCCGGAACCTACATCAGAGGTCAGTTTGCGGAGCTTGATCCCAAAAAGATAACAGAGGAAGTTACCTATTCCTGGTATAAAGATGATACCCAGGGAAATACCCCTGATGTAGCGGTAGTTACTCCGGATGCTGAAAAGAAAGGCGCATATTCCTGGATGAAATCTCCCCGCTACAATGGAGAAGCCATGGAAGTTGGACCGCTGGCCCGCCAGTGGATCGCTAAAAATCCTGATGTTGCTGCACTTGGTAATCAGGCATTTTCCGTTATGGGACGTCATTTTGCCCGGGCGATAGAAACTGCTCAGATTGCCAAAGCCCTGAAAGAATGGGCCCTGCAGTTGGAACCCGGACAGCCGGTATGTACGCCGCATAAATTACCGGAAAAAGAAGTAGTAGGAATGGGATTATGTGAAGCTTCCCGCGGCGCTCTTGGCCATTGGCACCGGATCAGTTCTGATGGACGCACCATGGTTTACAATGCTGTCGTACCGACGACCTGGAATTCCAGCCCCAGAACCGGTGAAGGCGCCAGCGCTGTACGCGGTCCCATGGAACAAGCCATTATTGGAACTGCCGTAGCGGATCCCAGTAACCCTGTAGAATTGGTGAGAATTATTCGTTCTATGGATCCATGTTATGGATGTGCCATCCATATCATGACCCCGGATAAAAAAACCATCAGCCAGTTTGCCATAAACTAGGGGGTGTAAAAATGGTGAAGAAAATGGAAGAGCGGCATTCCATATTGATCAGAGTCTTTCACTGGATCAATATGATTGCCATTACCATGTTGATTTTGACCGGCTTCTACATCCATGCTCCTGAGTCCTTCCGGTTGTTTGGCTCAATGACTACAGCCCGGACGATACATTTTTGCATGGCTTATTTGCTGTGTTTCGGGGTCGTGGGCAGAATGTACTATATGATCGCTGCCAATGACACCAAAAATTTGATCTACGAACCGATCAAAGATACCAAAAAACTGCCCAGTATGCTGAAGTACTATATGTTTTTGGCGGATGACCATCCCTTCTATGGCAAATACAATCCCGGCCAGAAGGGTATGTATACCGGCGTGTTTGCAATGGCAGTAATTATGATCATTACTGGCTTCATCCTTTACAAGCCTCTTACCTTTGGTTTTATGGCGGGATGGCTGGGCGGATTCGTAGCGGTTCGTATCATCCACTATGTGATCACCTGGATATTTGTGCTTTGCATATTGGCACATGTATATCTGGATGTGGCGGAAGGGATCCCCATTTTAAAATCAATGTTCACAGGGAAAATTCCGGCTGATTTCCATCATGGTTATCATGAGGAAGAAATGTAAGTTAAAAGGTAGTAAGGGGTATTTGCAGTGAAACGAATCATGATAATGGGAATTGGCAACTTGTTAATGCAGGATGACGGAGTTGGGGTCCATGTAATAAGACAGCTTGAACAAATGGATCTGCCGCCTGAGGTGGAATTGGTTGACGGCGGGACCCACAGTTATGATTTGCTTGAGTATTTCAGCCAGGCTGACTTTTGTATCGTCATCGATGCTATGCATACCGGAGGCAACCCGGGAACAGTTTACCGGATCCCTCTGGAAGAATTGGACCTGCGTCCTGATCCCAATATTCAGTCGCTGCATGAAATGAGTTTTGCAGAAGCTATGTATATGCTGCAGTTGGAAGGTTTTGATCCACAGGTGCTGGTATATGGAGTTGAACCGCATACGGTAGATTTGGGTTTGGAACTAACTGCGGCGGTGGCAGAACAAATTCCTTTGATCATTGAGTCGATTCTAAAGGATATTGCGCCAATCATCGACTGATGCTTTCAGTTTATATGTAACGCTGACAGGGATGGGTTACAGAAGTTGATAACACTGCTTCTGTAACTCATTCTACCAATTATTGTCTGTATCGGTAGAAAAAATCATTGATCAGACTGGTGATAAAATTTATGAAGCAAGGATTTCACAATGAATGCTAAGGCATATAAGATCCATATTCAAGGCATCGTCCAGGGAGTA
>CAZNPR010000035.1:12590-17819 GCA_964574965.1 uncultured Syntrophomonas sp.
CACAATGAATGCTAAGGCATATAAGATCCATATTCAAGGCATCGTCCAGGGAGTAGGCTTTCGACCTTACGTTTACCGTCTGGCCGTGCAGTATGACATAAAGGGCTGGGTCTTAAATTCCCCTTCCGGTGTCTTTATTAATGCCGAAGGTAATGAACGAGCATTACGTGCTTTTCTGCGGGATCTGCAGAATGATCCTCCTCCTTTGGCTGTTATTCGTGCTTGCATTGTACAAGCGATCGAACCGGCGGGGTATGTTGATTTTACCATTAAATACAGTGAAGGCCTGGAAGAAAAGTCGGTAATGATCTCTCCCGATATTGCCATTTGTGAAGATTGTAAAAAAGAAACCAGAGATCAAACGAATCGCCGATTTGAATACCCTTTTACCAATTGTACCAACTGCGGTCCGCGTTATACGATCATAAAAGATGTACCCTATGACCGGTCTACCACTACCATGGCACCCTTTCCCATGTGTCCGCAATGCCAACGCGAATATGAAGATCCGCTGCATAGAAGGTTTCATGCCCAGCCTAATGCCTGTCCGGTTTGCGGCCCCCATACCTGGCTGGTCGACCGGACGGGAAAACTTGTTGAGCAGGATGCAAGAGAATTATTGAAGGCCGGTCACATCATTGCGGTAAAGGGACTGGGCGGATTTCATTTGGCCGCAGACGCCTTAAATAAGCAGGCAGTTGCCAACTTAAGAGAACGAAAACAGCGGGACAGCAAACCTTTTGCCGTGATGGTCAGGAATATGGAGACGGCCCGTCGTTATTGCCGGATCAGCCCGGAGGAAGAGGACTGGCTCAACTCCCGGCATGCTCCTATCCTCATTCTTGCATGCCTTGATCAGAATTCATTGCCAGGTGGTGTGATCCATCCCGGGCTGAATACCCTTGGGGTCATGCTGCCTTATACGCCTCTCCATTACCTGCTTTTTGATGATAGACTGCATATTTTGATCATGACCAGTGCCAATATCAGTGATGAACCGTTGATCACTGAAAATGATGAAGCACTGGAGAAACTCTGCGATATAGCGGATTATTTTCTGCTGCATGACCGGGAAATTTATAACCCTTGTGATGATTCTGTGATGCGGGTCACTGCACTTAAGACCCCGCAATTATTCCGCAGGAGCCGGGGATTTGTGCCGTCAGGTATCCAAATACCTGTTCGAACAACAGCTTCTGTTTTAGCGGTGGGGGGAGAAATGAAAAATACTATCTGTATTACCAGAAAGGGGGATGCATTTTTAAGTCAACACTGGGGTGATCTGAATCACTATAATAATTTTATGAATTATCAAAAGGGGATTGAACGCTTCAAAAAAATGCTGAATGTTGAACCCGAGATAATAGCCCATGATCTGCATCCTGATTACCAATCTACACGCTGGGCCAGGGAACAGACTGACATCAAAAAAATTTCAGTGCAGCACCATTATGCGCATTTGGCTTCCGTCATGGCGGAAAATGATCTGCAGGGTGAAGTACTTGGTTTGATCTGTGACGGAACCGGCTGGGGAAGTGACGGAGCCATCTGGGGAGGAGAAATACTTCGGGGTGATTTAACAGGTTTTGCTCGAATGGCTCATTTGAAATATGTTCCCTTACCGGGCGGAGACGTGACTGCTGGGAAACCTTATCGAATGGCTCTGGTTTATTTGCAGCAGGCGATGGGTGAAGCAGGTATAGAATACGCCAAATCATTGCTGCCTGATCTAAATGAGATAGAAATGGAACTGATATTAAAAGTCATAAACAATAAACGTGAGACCATGACTTCTTCGTGTGGCCGTTTGTTTGATGCTGTATCTGCAATTTTAGGTATCTGTACCGTCAACAAATATGAAGGCCAGGCTGCGGTCGAATTGGAGATCCGGGCAGATCCATGGGAAAAAGGCAGTTATTCTTATGCGATCCAGCCAGACCAGGGGATATTACTTATGGATGTTTTTCCCATGTGGGAAGAATTATTGGCTGATATAAAGGGGAAATCCAGCGTCGGCAGCATAAGCATGAAATTTCATCTGACTCTGGCACAAATGTTTTCCGCCGTTCTGGTAAAGCTGCGGGAAACGACAGGTTTAAATCAGGTCGTGCTCAGCGGAGGAGTATTTCATAATCAGCTATTATTGCTGCATTTGATCCATCTGCTCAAAGAAGAAGGCTTTTTGGTATATCACAACCGGCACGTCCCGCCGGGAGACGGGGGAATATCCCTGGGGCAAGCGATCATAGCTAGCGAGGTGAGTAAGTAATGTGTCTGGGAGTACCGGCTAAAGTGATTGAAATAAAAGAAAACAACGCAGCGCTGGTGGATGTGAATGGCAATCAAACGGAGATCAATATCCGTCTGACTCCGGAAGTGCAGCTTGATCAGTATGTGTTGGTACATGCAGGGTTTGCCATGGAGATCATCGATGAAAGGATAGCCCGGGAGACCATGCAGTACCTGGAGGAAATGATGCAAGATGAATGAAATATCCCATTATCAGCAGAAACTACTGCAAGCGATCCAAAAGGTTTCGGCGCCCATGACCTTGATGGAAGTCTGCGGCACCCATACCATGGCGATCGCTAAAAGCGGGATCCGTGAACTGCTGCCAGAAAATATTACATTGTTATCCGGACCGGGATGTCCGGTTTGTGTGACTTCACAGGGAGATATCGATGCCATTATTGAAATGGTCCAGATAAAGGACATCATATTAGTAACTTTTGGGGATATGATCCGTGTACCTGGTACGGACAGCAGTTTACAGGAAGAACGCAGCAAGGGTGCAGATATCAGGATCGCTTATTCCCCTTTGGATGCCTTACGTATCGCCAGGGAGAATCCGCAAAAGGAAGTAGTATTCTTAGGTATTGGATTCGAAACCACGGCTCCCGCCATTGCCATAACTGTGGAGCAGGCCAGAGCGGAGCGATTAAACAATTTTTCAGTCTTCTCTTTGCATAAAGTGGTTCCGCCAGCCCTGGAACATATTTTTTCCGATCAGGAGATACGAGTCGACGGGCTGATCTGTCCCGGTCATGTTTCCATGATCATCGGAACTGGCCCCTATGATATATTGGCGGAGAAATATAAAAAGCCTTGTGTGGTGACCGGATTTGAAACCATCGATATATTGGAAGGCATTTATATGTTGGTCAAACAAATCAGTCAGGGTGAGGCGAAGACGGAAACACAATATCGTCGTTTGGTCAAAAGGGAAGGGAATCCAGTTGCCCGGCAGGCGATCGAGCAGGTCTTTGAACTGGTGGATGCCAAATGGCGGGGCTTGGGACTTATTGAGCAGAGCGGCCTGGCTTTGCGCCAAACCTATGCTGAAATGGATGCCAGGTTAAAATTCGATATTGGCGAAAAAGCGGAAATACCGATTAAAGGCTGTGCCTGCGGGGAGGTATTGACCGGTAAGATATTACCGACTGCCTGCAAATTGTTCGGCAAAGCCTGCACGCCTTTAAATCCCATCGGACCTTGTATGGTTTCCCAGGAAGGTTCCTGTGCAGCCTATTATCGATATACTCCATGGAAAGGAAGAAATGAATGAAGCAGGAAAGAATTTTAATGGCCCACGGAAGCGGCGGCTTGATGAGCCAGCGTTTGATCGAGGAAATATTTAAGAGTGCATGGGATAATGATATCATGGCACCGATGCTGGATGGGGCTGTGTTTGAAATACCCGCTGGCCGGCTGGCCATGTCTACCGATTCATTCGTTATTACGCCCTTGTTTTTTCCCGGCGGGGACATCGGTAAATTATCGGTTTGCGGAACCGTAAATGACCTTGTGGCATGCGGAGCCCAGCCCATGTATTTGTCCACCGCCTTTATTATAGAAGAAGGCTTTCCCTTATCAGACCTGCGCAAAATCGCTGGATCAATGGCAGCGACAGCGAAAGAAGCCGGTATTAAACTGATCACCGGAGATACCAAGGTGGTGGAAAAGGGAAGTGTTGACGGAATATTTATCAATACGACCGGTATTGGCATTATTCCCGCAGGGATCGATTATCAGCCGCAAAGGATCAAATCGGGAGATCAAATCATTGTTACTGGCTATATTGGCGAACATGGCTTGTCAATTCTGGCTCAGCGCGAAGGATTGCGTTTCAGTACGCCCGCCGTCAGTGACTGTGCCCCCTTGTATCAACTGGCAACCATGACTGATAAATACCAACAGGAGATCAAATGTATGCGGGATCCGACCCGGGGAGGATTGGCTACCGTATTGAATGAAATTGCGCAGCAGGCTGGTGTAGGTATTAATATTATAGAAGCAGCTGTGCCTATTTCTGAGGTTGTCAAAGGTGCCAGCGATATGCTGGGGATGGATCCTTTCTATATGGCCAATGAAGGCAAAATGGTCATGCTTGTATCAGCGGAAGCCTCTCTTGATTTGATGACTGACCTGAAAAAATTTCCCTTGACCAGTCATGCAGCCATCATTGGCGAAGTTACTTCCGCTGCGGCTGGAATGGTCCTGATCGAAACTGAATTGGGTGCCCGGCGGATCCTGGGCATGCTGGAAGGTGAGCATGTGCCTCGCATCTGTTAATTGATAAAAATTATCAAGAACAGCCAGGCAAAGAAGTTTCCTCAAACAGTTCCAAAAAGAGCAGCTATTTTTTATTGACCGGCATGGCAATGATATCATGAATGATGGTATTGAAAAAGTGATTGGCATGGGCCGGCCGTATGACGATGGCTGCATCTGACCCGCTGCTGGTCCCGCCGATGGAGATAATATCTTCACCATAGGGGATCAGGCCTGCATCCAAAGCCATGACGGCTATTTCCACTGCCACTTTGATTCCCTGGCCAAACATTCTTAATGTCTGGGCTATGATCTCGGCTGGATAAACGCCCCCGAATTGATTGCGCACCCCGCGGTCCACTCCGGCTAGCAGATGGGTACCGGTATAGACCTGCACACCCTTTTGTTTAAGGCTTTCCCTCATTTCGGCCGGCATTTCATCTTCACCCGGGCCCCTGAAACCAACATGGTGGGTAACGGCTGTGATACGTATCCCTTCCGTATTCTGCGCTAATAATTTTTCCACGCTAAAGCCGCTGTTGCTGGCAATGACGATATGTTTGATCCCACGTTCCCTGGCGGAAACTGCCGCAGCCTTGACGGTATTTTCAGTGTTCGCCTGGCCTGCTTCTTTCCAGTACATCATTAAAACCCCTTTCTTACTATAAAAGCCACGCA
>CAZNPR010000036.1:0-17435 GCA_964574965.1 uncultured Syntrophomonas sp.
TGAGGCTGACGCGGGGGAGCCGTTTGCGGTTTTGGTGATCCTGGTGCAGTTGAGGGTTTTTCCTGAGCAGAGGAAACTGGATTCCTTGTTGTTTCCTGCCTGCGCGGCTCGGTTTTTGGAGGAGTCACCTTATTATCCTGGCTGGTCTGGGTTTTGGCAGCGTGCTTCTCTGCTCCTGCCGGTGTTTGTAGTTTCTTATCATCCTCAGGTTTTTTGGTTAATTGTTTCTTTACCCAGCCCGCCTGTGAATCTTCCATGGTACTCATATGATTTTTGACTTCAATCCCCATTGATTGCAATATATCCACTACTTCTTTACTTGATTTTCCCAATTCTTTTGCTAAATCATATACTCTGATTTTTGCCATTAAATCACCCCCGTACAATTTGCCTCTGCACCCATTATTTTTTTTTCTGATAAAATTCTCTGTGCCATCCCGTAATCATTTATCGTAACAGCCACTCTATATTCCTTGCCAATACTGTTGCCAAGTTCATATTTGTTGCCTGATATTATCCATGGAACTTTTGATTTTTCAGCACTATTCAATAGATCATGCCTGGTATTTTCTGCAATATCATTACTCATCACTAAAAGAAAAGCTTTCCCTTTGGTCAGACTGTTGCGGGCTGACTCAGTGCCATTGGACAATTTGCCGGCCTTATGCGCCAGACCGATCAATTTCATTATTTTATTCATTCTTTGTCACCTCTTCAACCAGGCTGATTATTAAGTGCTTCTACCTGTTGTTTTACTGTTTCCAATACTTCCGAAGGAATATTTTGTTCCAGGGCCTTCTGCAGTCGTTTCCCTTTTACAGCGTCATTAAAACATTCTACTGTAGGGCAGATGTATGTCCCCCGTCCCGCCTTTTTACCGGTCAGGTCCATAACGATATCACCATCCGGTGTTCTTACGATCCGAAGAAGCTCCCGTTTATTTTTCATTTCCCTGCAGCCTACACACATCCTCTGCGGAATTTTACGAATCTTCGCCATTCAGATCATTCTCCTCCATACATTGGGACTCGCTTTTAATGTCAACTTTCCATCCGGTCAATTTGGCAGCTAGCCTTGCGTTTTGCCCTTCTTTGCCGATGGCCAGTGAGAGTTGATAATCAGGTACGATGACCCGGGCTGCTTTTTGTTCGTCTTCTATGCTTACTGCCAGAACTTTAGCTGGACTGAGAGCATTGGCAATAAATTTTTCCGGGTCTTTATCAAATTTAATGATGTCGATTTTTTCCCCGCTCATTTCTGATACGATATTTTGTACCCGTATCCCGCGTGGGCCAACACAAGCACCTACGGAATCGATCTTTTCATCCAGTGAGTGAACGGAAATCTTAGAACGGAACCCAGCTTCCCGGGCAATCGATTTTATCTCTACTACTCCATCATATATTTCCGGTACTTCCAATTCAAATAAACGGCGCAGAAAGTTAGGATGTGCCCGGGATACAAATATATTAGGTCCTTTGGTGGTATTCTTCACTTCATAAATATACGATTTGATCCTTTGACCTGGTTCATATCTTTCGGTAGCGACCTGGTCAGATGGCAGCATGATCCCTTCCGTTCTGCCAAGGCTGATATAAACAGTTTTGGCTTCCATTCGTTGAATGGTACCGGTTACGATTTCTCCTTCTCTCTGTAAGAATTCTTCGTAAATCAGACTTCTCTCCGCTTCCCTCAGCTTCTGGATCACAACCTGCTTGGCTGTCTGGGCAGCGATGCGTCCAAAGTTAGCGGGCGTTTCTTCTACATAAATCAACTCTTCCAACCTGCAGTCAGGATAAAGTTCCTGCGCTTCAGACAGTTTGATTTCTATACGCTTGTCTTCCACTTCTTCTACTACCATCTTCTGGGCATAAACTTTAATATCACCAGTAATTTCATTGATTTCAACACTTACATTCTGATTACTGCTATAGTTTTTCTTGTAAGCTGTATTCAAGGCTGATTTAATCGCCTCCACCAGCGCTGCCTTCGGGATCCCCCGTTCTTTTTCTATTTCATTCAATGCCTGCATCAATTCACTGGACATCCTATTTCCCCCTCTTATATTTCCGGTTTTAGCCGAGCTATGGTTATAAATTGGCGTGGTATATCAAAAATCTGCTCTCCCGTATCCACTCGCAAGCAATTGCTGTCTGCTTCTGCCAAAATGCCTGTGATGGTTCTGGGTCCATCAAATTCTTTATTGGTTTTTATTTTGACGGTTTTCCCTGTGTAACGGATAAAATCTTTATCTTTTTTCAAAACCCTGTCCAGACCCGGAGAAGATACCTCCAGGTAATCATAATGAATATCTTCCTTATTAATAAAATCCTTTACCGCCCTGGTTGTCTGAGTGCAAAGTGCCATATCCACTCCGTTGTCGCTGTCGATATAAAGCCTTAAAATCACGGCTTTATTATCCCGTACAAATTCCATGGCAACCATTTCAATATTGATCGCCTGCAGGATTTTATCAATTTCATTCTCCAGTTGCATTAACCTGGCTTTATCCATTAACTATCACCTCGATGTTTTCCAAGTCAGCATATACCCTGCAAAAGAAAAAGTGGGTTCGGATCCCACTTGTGCAAGAAATCAATATTAGTACGCTTCGTTAAGATTATATCACAATCATTAAAATATATTCAACCCATGCATTTCCAAGTTATGTTTAACCAAATAGACTAATTTGACTTTCTTCCGGTAAATCAGCAAAACAATTAAATTTTCTCATAATTTCCATACCGGATTTGTTTAGCCTGGAACGTTGCTGAAAATCCTGAATCGAAATGAACTCCCCCTGTTCACGGGCCTGAACGATTCCCTGGGCTGCTGCTGCGCCAACACCAGGCAAAGCTGAAAAGGGAAGCAATAAACCTTTTTCCTGAACGATAAATTTGCGGGCATCAGATCTATACAGATCAATGGGATAAAAATCAAAACCTCGGGCCAGCATCTCCATTGCCAACTCCAGGATCGGGAGCAGATTTTTTTCCTTGGGTGTTGCTTCAAAACCTTTTTTCTCTAATTCTTTAATATTAAGCTTTACTCTGTCGTATCCCTGCAAGGCAGCTTCTGCATCAAAATCTTCCGCACGGATACTAAAAAAACTCGCATAGAATTCCCGGGGATAATAGACTTTAAAATAGGCGATCCTGAAGGCCATCGTCACATATGCCACCGCGTGAGCTTTGGGAAACATATATTTGATTTTATCGCAGGATTCGATATACCAGTTCGGCACCTGGCATGCCAGCATGGTATCGACTTCCTGTTTATTCAGTTTATCTTTGCCTTTGCGGATTTTTTCCATGATATTAAATGACTGCAGTTTCTCCATGCCCTGGCGGATCAGATAGGTCATAATATCATCCCGGGTGCAGATCACTTCTTTTAAATTTGCCACCTGGTTTTTAATCAAATTTTCCGCATTATTAGACCACACATCAGTGCCGTGTGAAAGTCCGCTTATTCTGATCAATTCGCCGAATGTAGAAGGTCTGGTGGTCTCCAGCATTTGGCGGACGAATTTAGTTCCGAACTCTGGTATCCCGTAAGTTCCAACGCTGGTCCCGATCTGCTGAGCAGTTACCCCCAGGGGACTTACTTCTGAAAAGAGCTTCATGGTCTCTTGTTCACATAACTTGATGGAAGAAGCTTTGATTCCGGTCATATCTTCCAAAGCTTTGATCACTGTTGGATCATCATGGCCAAGTATATCAAGCTTCACCAGTTGTTCCTCCAGCGCGTGGTATTCAAAATGGGTCGTTATAATTCCAGAATCCTTCTTTTCGGCGGGATGCTGTAAAGGGGTAAATCGATTGATATCTTGTCCTTTGGGTACGACGATAAGTCCTCCTGGGTGTTGACCAGTGGTTTTTTTCACTCCGGCTATGCCTTTCACCAGTCGGTTGACTTCTGAATCCTTTACCTCGATTTGTCTGTCTTTAAAATAATTTTTAACAAAGCCATAGGCAGTCTTATCTGCAATGGTTGACACAGTGCCGGCCCGGAAGACATTATCAACGCCAAATAATTGCTCCACATATAGATGGGCTCGGCTTTGATATTCCCCGGAAAAATTCAGATCAATATCCGGGGTCTTATTGCCGTCAAAGCCCAGAAAAGTTTCAAAAGGTATATCAAAACCATCTTTGACAAGGCTAATGCCGCATTCCGGGCACATGCTGTCAGGCAGATCCGCTCCACAAGCAGCATCATACTCGGGGTCAAAATTAATATAATGGCAATTCGGGCATACATAATGGGGAATCAGCGGATTTACTTCTGTAATACCGGTAAAATATGCTACCAGAGAAGAACCTACCGATCCGCGGGAACCGACTACATAGCCATCTTCATTGGATTTCTTTACCAACTTGTGAGCGATGAAATATAAGACACTGAAACCATGTTTTATAATAGCACCCAGTTCATGATCAAGACGGGCTGTAACGATTTCCGGCAATGTCTCCCCATAGATAAGATGCGCCTTTTCATAACAGATCGCTTTTATTTCCTCTTCCGCGCCTTCGATCCGGGGCGGATAAAAACCATCAATAACCGGCTTCAAGGATTGGATCTCTGCATTGATCAGGCCAGGGTTTTCTATCACTAAACGCCGGGCAGTGTCTTCCCCCAGGTATGAAAACTCTTCCAGCATCTCTTCCGTAGTTCGGAAATATAATGGTGCCTGGGATTCGGCGTCTTCATAGCCCTGGCCAGACTGGATTATTTTTCGGTAAATTTCATGATGCGGTTCTAAAAAATGTACATCTCCGGTTGCTACTACAGGCTTATTCAGTTTTTCTCCTAAGCTGACGATCAATCGATTATGATCCTTTAATGTCTCCAGGTCAGGTACCCGGCCATCATTGATCAAAAATTGATTATTGGCAAGGGGCTGGACCTCCAGATAATCATAAAAAGCCGCAATGTTCTCCAGTTCTTCCATTCCGACTCCAGCGACGACAGCACCATATAGTTCTCCCGCCTCACAGGCTGAACCTACCATGATTCCTTCACGCTTTTGCGATAAGATATTTTTGAGGATTTTGGGACGGCGATAATATGAATCAATATACGATCCGGTGATGAGTTGATAAATATTATAAAGTCCGGTTTGGTCAATGGCCAGCAAGATAATATGCCATGGTTTTTCTTTTCGGTCGTTTTCTACCAGATACGCTTCGATCCCATATATAATTTTTATACCGTGTTTTTTCCCGGCTTTATATGCATCAGGAAATGCCTGGATACATCCATGGTCGGTGATGGCAATTGCGGAGTGCCCCCAGCGGGCTGCACATTCCACCAATTCCTTTACTTCTGTGAGGCCATCCATGGAGCTCATTTTCGTATGAGCATGTAATTCCACTCTTTTTGCCTCGCTTTTATCTTGTCTTAATTCTTTTTTAATTTTTTGGCAGGCAGTCATATTCATGACAACTTCCGAAGAGAACTTATCATAGCGAATATCACCGCAAAACTTATACCATTCTCTGATTTGAACCGTATCTTCTTCTGCTTTGTTATAAAAAGTCTTGACCAGCAAAGTAGAGGTGTGATCATATACTGAATAAGTGACGACAAAGAGCCCATCTTTGATCCGGTGAATAGTTTTTTCCCATACTTCTCCCTCTACTACAATGTTAGACATACCATCCTGAACTTCTTCTATTTTTAGTGCAGCTGCTTTACTGAGATTACGCTTTTTATTATTTTTAAAGCTTTTTTCGGCAGGTTTATCCTCCAGCACATGTATTGGCTGGTCAGATATATAAAGCTCATTTGCCGATGGAGGCAAATTATCTTGTACGAACAGGATCCTGACCAGAAGACGCAGACGATATTGCTGCCAGAACCAATCAGCCACCTGCGTACAGATATCTTTTTCCAGTGTATCCTTATAAACGATGGAGTCCCAGGTCATCAAATCGATTCGTCCTATCCCGGTTTTGAATTCCATAACCGGCCAGTGATCAAATAGGGGAAAATGCCGATCATCAATGTTTTCCAGACAATTGTTTATGATTTGGCTGATTTTTTCAATAAATGCCAGCGGTGTTTGACATATTTCTACCTGCGCAAGAAAAGAGAAGCATTCTTTGATCTGACTGGCGGTATTATCGATTTCTTCCCCGGTCAAAAGGTCCGGGACTTCAATATGTAACCGCCAGATCTGTTCTTTATTCCATGCTTCCAGTTTCCTGATGATTGAATTTTCCCACCGATTGGCTAAAGCTTCATTTATATTATTCCTTAAAAAGGTATCGAAATCTATAGTCACTAAAAATACCTCCAGGAGCCTTTAGTTAAGCCGAACAATGCTTCGCAGTCCTTCTATTTCCGATAATTCTTTGATCACCTCTTCAATGGATACAGGGGGAGGGGTCTGCAGTAATAATTCAATTTCCAGATCATCATCTTCGACGCGGGTCAATTGAATATTTTTGATCAGGACTCCCATTTCCCCAAGAATCGAACCTAAAACACCTATTTGTCCAGGCCGGTCTTTGACTACCATGACTACTCCCTTAAATTCTCGCATTCCTGTAAAATAGTGTTCAAATTTTACGAAGTAAATCAGCACGAATAATATGATTGCCGTGGTAACGATAGCCGGTATGTATAGCCCTGCGCCTACTGCCAGTCCGATACAGGCAACGACCCATAATCCCGCAGCGGTGGTCAGACCTCTTACAGTTGCGCCTTCCCGCATGATGGTTCCGGCACCTAAAAAGCCTATTCCGCTTACCACCTGCGCAGCGATCCTCCCCGGGTCAGCATTTACGGTTTGATAATATTGATAGTACATGTCCAGTGATACTACCATAGCCAAAGCTGAGCCAACACAAACCAGCGTGTACGTTCTAAGCCCGGCCGGCCGGCTCAGGCTTTCTCTTTCCAGCCCGATTAAACCGCCCAGGACAGCAGCCAGAGCCAATTTAATTATAATTTCGTATTCTGACATCTACCTTTTCACATCCGCTTATTTTATTTGAGGATGATATCATGCACTGTTTCGATGACTGCATCAATGTCGACTAAGAAAGATTCCTTCTCCCATCTTTTCTTCATTTCTACTTTATTCTCCTGCAAGGTTTTGGACCCAATTGTGATCCGCAAAGGAATCCCGATCAAATCTGCATCTTTGAATTTAACCCCTGCTCTTTCATCGCGATCATCCAATAATACTTCGATCCCGTTGGCAGTCAGCTTCTGGTAAAGTTGCTCGGCCATGGCTTTTTGTTCCGTTTGATTGATATTTACCGGCACGATTATGACCTGGAAAGGAGCAATGGGCAACGGCCAGATGATACCGTTTTCATCGTAGTTTTGTTCTACAGCTGCAGCCATCGTTCTCGAAACACCTATTCCGTAACACCCCATTACAAAAAACTGCTCCTGTCCCTTATCATCTGAAAAGGTAGCCTCCATAGCTTGTGAGTAACGAGTGCCCAATTTAAAAATATGCCCGACTTCAATACCGCGGATGATCTGCAGGTTCCCCTCACAGCAGGGACAACGATCACCGGCAACTGCATTGCGCAGGTCAGCCACAGCATAGGCTGTAAAATCGCGCTCCACATTTACATTGGTGAAATGATAATCATCTTCATTGGCTCCACAGGCAAAGTTTTTCATGGTAGCTACTTCCAGATCGATATAGATCTTGACCGGCATACCTACCGGCCCCAGGGAGCCAAAGCCAGCTCCACATGTTTCTTTGACTACCGCTTCATCAGCCATAAATAATTCATTGGCATGTAAAATATTTTTCAGCTTTATTTCATTCAGTTCCCGGTCTCCTCTGAGGATTGCGGCGATCAGTTCTCCATCGGCTTGAAACATCAATGTTTTGATCTGCTCTGTTTTAGGAATACCTAAAAATTCAACAATGTCATTGATGGTCTTCTGTCCGGGCGTGTGGACTTTGGTCAAAGGCCTGTTCTCCTCTTCAGTCCGGGTTGTTTGAGCAGCAGAACATACCGCTTTTTCAACATTGGCAGCATAGTCACACAAAGAGCAGTATACGATCTCTGATTCGCCGCTCGCTGCCAGGACCATAAATTCATGGCTTTCCTTGCCGCCGATCGCACCACTGTCTGCCTGGACGACTCTATATTCCAAATCAAGACGTTCATAGATCTGCTGATAGGCATTATGCATTTTTTGGTAAGATACGTCCAAGCCTGCGTCATCCACATCAAAAGAATAGAGGTCTTTCATAATAAATTCCCGACCCCGCATCAAACCAAAACGAGGCCTGATCTCATCCCGGTATTTATTCTGGATCTGATACAGCAGCAGGGGCAGTCCCTTGTAGGAGTGAACATCCGCATTGACCACAGCGGTGATCAGCTCTTCATGGGTGGGCCCCAGAGCAAATTCGCGTTTATGCCGGTCTCCCAGCTTAAACATCTCATCCCCGTAAAGCGACCAGCGTCCTGATTTGTCCCATAATTCCCGGGGCTGAATGATAGGCATGATAATTTCCTGCCCGCCTGCCTTATCCATCTCTTCCCGCACAATATTCTGGATCTTACTTAAAACCCGCCGGGCTAAAGGCAGATAAGTATATACACCGGCAGTATTTTTTCTGATAAAACCTGCACGCAAAAGCAGTTGATGACTGACAATTTCCGCTTCACTGGGAACTTCGCGCAGGGTTGGATAAAATAATTGCGAAGCTTTCAAAGCTCAACCTCCTTAGTTTGAATAATAGTTATCTATCTCCTGCAGCAATACCTTTACTAAATCTTTTTCCGGAACCTTTTTTATAATTTTGCCATTTTTAAATAATAATCCATTGCCAGCTCCTCCGGCAATGCCTAAATCGGCTTCACGGGCTTCACCGGGACCATTTACGACACACCCCATGACCGCAACTTTGATGGGCTTGTCCAATTGACGCACCCGTTTGTCTACTTCTTCCGCCAGGTCGATCAAATTTATTTCACAACGCCCGCAGGTAGGACAGGAAATTAGTTCAGCTCCCCGGCTGCGCAGCCCCAGGTTTCTTAATATTTCATACGCAGCCCATACTTCATCCCTCGGGTCTGCCGTCAAAGAAACTCTGATGGTATCACCGATCCCATCAGAAAGCAATATTCCCATCCCCAGGGCTGATTTGATCAATGCCCGATCTTTGGTTCCAGCCTCGGTGATCCCAATATGCAAAGGATAATCTACCTGTTCAGCGATCATTCGGTATGCCTCTACGCTGAGCATTACCGATGAAGATTTGAGCGAAAGTTTTATTTTGCTGAAACCAAGGTCCTCAAGGAGTTTGACATGACCCAGGGCACTTTCGACCATAGCCTCCGCACATAGATGTCCATATTTATCCAGCAGTTTCTTCTCCAGTGAACCGCTGTTGACCCCGATCCGAATTGGAATATCTCTTTCCTGGCAGGCTTTTACCACCTGTTTCACTTTAGTTTTATCACCAATATTGCCAGGATTGATCCGAAGAGCGTCCGCACCGGCATCCACACTTTCCAGGGCAAGTTTGTGATCAAAATGAATATCTGCCACCAGCGGGATGTGAATGCCAGTTTTGATCCTGGCGATGGCCTGAGCAGCTTCCGTGTCAACTACCGCCACCCGGATGATCTCGCAGCCCGCTGCTTCCAGTTCTGAAATTTGAGCAATCGTAGCGGCTATATCTCTGGTGTCCGTAGTAGTCATTGATTGGACCACAATGGGATTGTCTCCTCCCACTAACTGACTGCCGATTTTAATTTCCTGCGATTTTCTTTTCATTTCATCTTATCCTTTAATCAACCGAACGATATCATTATAGGTCACCAATATGATCAAAAGCATCAGAAACATAAAGCCTACCCAGTGAATGAAGCCTTCTTTTTCAGGGTCTATCGGTTTTCTTCTGACTGCTTCCAGCAGGGAAAATGCAATTTTACTTCCATCCAAAGCCGGTATGGGCAGCAAATTGATCAATCCTAAATTGATGCTTAAAAAAGCAGCGAAGTTTAAAACAAAAACTGAACCGATCCTCGCTACATCACCAACCAATTTGGTAATGCCAACCGGGCCGGCCAGGTCATTTACTGAGGCTCCCCCGGTAAGCAGCATCCACAAGGACTGCAGTAACAGGACGGTCATGGAATATGTTTGAATTAACCCCATTTTTATTGCAGTTAAAATATCCTGCCTTTCATATTCTACAGCGTTGATGACTCCAATGGTGGGGTTTTCGTTCCCTTCTGTTTTCACCGGCACCATTTCCAGCCCGATGATTTGACCATCTCTTTCAACTTTGACCTGCATTGCCTTTCCCTCAGGATTGGCGGCGATCTGATCAGTAAATTCCTTCCAGGTAGAGACATCAGCATCATTTACTGATAAAACGCGGTCGCCTTCCAGCATGCCTGCCTGTGCAGCAGGATTGCCGGCGATCACTCTGCCGATGATCGGATCTTCAATTGCACTGGGAATGCCTATGGCAGCATAGACCAAAATAAAAATAAGGAAAGCCAGCACAAAATTCATAAAAGGCCCGGAAAATGATACCAGCATTTTTTCCCACGGGCTTCTGCTGCTAAAACCCTTAGGATCTTCATTGTCTCCCATCTCTTCCCCGGCCATACGCACAAAACCTCCCAGGGGAAAGAGCCGAAACGAGTATTCCACGCCATCTCGGGTAACAGAAAATAATTTATATCCAAAGCCCAGGCTGAATTCATGGACGGGTATGCCAATTTTGCGTGCCGTTATGAAGTGTCCCCATTCGTGTGCCAATACCAGCACCGCGATGATCAGTAAGGTAATTAGTATACTCATCTTATTTAACCTCCTTGGTAATGAGAAATTCACTGAAATTTCTGGCCCACTGGTCAGCTGCCAGTATATTGTCAAGGCTGCGGGCATCCATATTATCATGTTTATTCATGGTATTTTCAACCATTATGGGTATCTTGGCAAAGCCCAGATGACCATTAAGAAAACTCTGAACGGCCACTTCATTGGCAGCGTTCATAACTGCCGGCAGGGTGCCTCCTGTCCGGCCTGCATGATAAGCCAGCGCAAGAGAAGGGAATTTGTTATGATCTGGTTTCGCAAAGGTGATCTGGCTCAATTCCAGAGGATCTAAATGAGCCGCCGGTGAATGATATCTTAAAGGATAACTTAAAGCATATTGGATCGGTATCCTCATATCTGCGACTCCCAGATGGGCCAGAAATGAACCGTCAATAAATTCTACCATGGAGTGGATAATACTTTCTGGCTGAATGACAACTTTGATCTGCTCATAACTGGTCTTAAATAAATGGTGAGCTTCGATCACTTCCAAGCCTTTATTCATCATCGTGGCAGAATCGATAGTGATCTTAGGTCCCATTTGCCAGTTTGGGTGTCTTAAGGCCTCTTTTATACTGACCTTTTGCAATTCCTCCTGGTTGAAGTTTCTGAAAGGGCCGCCCGAAGCAGTAAGCCATATGTTTTTGACTGCTTTTTGTTCCCCGGCAAGACATTGAAAAACGGCTGAATGCTCGCTGTCTACCGGAATTATATCAATACCATTGGCCGCAGCCAGTTCCATCACGATTTCTCCAGCCGCTACTAAAGTCTCTTTATTCGCCAAAGCAATTTTCTTCCCTGCTTTAATAGCTGCCAGTGTAGGCAATATCCCTACCGCTCCGCTAACGGCAACCAATACCAGATCAGCCTCGTTTATCGCTGCCAGTTCGCTTAGCCCTTCGACACCGGAAAACAGTTTCAGACTGCCTTCCGTAACGCTTCGCAGTTGCTTATAGGCTTCCTGATCACTGACAGCAGCTGCCATTGGTCGGTACTTATTGATTTGTTCAGCGAGCTTTTCCCACTCATCTTTGGCAGCCAGGCCTGTAACCTGGAATTTATCCGGATGCAGATCCATCACTTCCAGGGACTGCAAACCAATCGAGCCAGTGGATCCAAGTATGACTACCTTAAGTTTTCTTTCAGAATTCATCAGGTTCTCCTTTGTAAAATACCGTCAAATACGCCTGCCCGGTAACAAGCTATGATAATGACCATCAGTACCGGACCGGCGATCATCCCTGCTATCCCCCCAAGTTTTAATCCTATATAGAGGGACATTACTGTTACCAGAGGATGCAAGCCGATGTTATCTCCCAATATTTTGGGTTCAGCAAATTGGCGTACCGCCGATATGACCACATATAAAATCAATAAACCTACGCCCATGGGTGTATCCCCTGTCATCAATTCCCAAATGATCCAGGGTACAAATATGGTGCCTGGGCCCAAGATCGGTAAAATATCAAAAAGGCCCGCCAATAAGCCAATCGTCAAGTAATAATCATTGCCTAATATTTTAAGACCGATTATGGAAAGTATTGCAGTAATGGATATCAATATACTATAGGCTTTGAAAAAACCGGCCAAAGCATTAAAAAGGTGTGCAATGACATCCCGGGTCTGGGAATGAGCAGCAGAGGGAATAAATTCAAATATAAAACTTCTGATCAAGGCCCGGTCTTTGATGATAAAAAAAGTAGCCACAACAGCGATCAGGATAAAAATAAAAATGTTCGGTAAAGCGGCTAATACCTGTATCATTGTGTTAACAGCTGACTCGGTAAAGGTTTGCAAAAAGGTCACGATATTTTGCAGATTATCCTGTAATGTATTCTGAACATTTGCCGGCAGGTTCATCTGCAAATAAAATAATCTGAATTGACTTATCCTATCAATGATCTGCTGGACCGTCTGCCCACTGTAGGAACTAATCAAAGGATAAAGCCCTGATAACTCGTTGATCATTGTAACAATTAAAAGGGATATGATATAAAAGAATCCTCCTGCGGAAATGATCAGACTGAATACCACTGCCCAGCCGCGGCTAAGTTTTACCCTGATCTCAAGAAAGTTTACCAACGGTTCGATCAGGACAGCGATGACCAGGGCAATAATGAAAGGCATCAACAAAACCGGCAGTTTGATCAGCAGGACTCCGAGCATAGGAAACACATAAATGACCAATAGATATAGTGCCAGTAAAGATAACACTACAATGGACATTTTGATCAATATTTTAAGATATTTTTGCAGTTCAGGCTCCATATGAGCACCTGCTTTCCCCTTAAATAAAAAGTGACCAATAATAATAGATCAAGGGGGCCACCAGCAGAAAACTATCGAAACGATCCAAAATACCGCCATGACCCGGAATGATGTTGCCCGTGTCTTTCACACCAAAATACCGCTTGATCCCGGATATAAAAAGATCACCCAACTGCGCCATAATACTGGCCAGCAACCCTAACAATATAACATATGCCCCAGAGGCAATTTCCATATCAGCAATCACAAAAAACAAAACTGCGACCGTCACTGTCAAAACAATACAACCAATTGCTCCCTCCCAGGTCTTATTGGGACTGAGCAAAGGTGCCAACTTATGTTTCCCCCAGAAACGGCCTCCAAAATACCCCCCGGTATCGCTGGCCCATGTCAATAAAAAAGTTAATAATATCGCTGGAAAGCTTTGTGGCAAATCGCCCAATTGCATTGCATAACTTAAGAGAAAGCCGATGTAACATGCTCCAAAAAAATTCTGGGCTGTATCTGTAATATTGATCTTGGGGTACTGAAAAACGGTGGCGATGACGATCAAAATGATCACTGCGAACAGGGTTGGATAAAGCCATTGCCCCATATGCCAGGAAAAAAGCCCCGTGAGTAGTAACAAATACCCGGCAGCAGCCAGGGACAGATTATGCTTTTGAGGCAGCATCTGCAAATATTCATAATAGCCAACCAAGGCCAGCAGTAAAACCAGTCCCTGCCAGAAGATACCTCCGGCATAAATAACCGCTAAAATCAAGCTTATTCCTACTATGGCGCTTATGATACGGGTTTTGAGCATGAAAAAACCCTCCTAAATCCAATTATTTAAGCCCGCCAAATCTTCTTTCTCTTTGCTGGAAGCTCCAAATCGCCTGCATCAGAATATCCCGGTCAAAGTCGGGCCACAACAAAGGTGTTATAAATAATTCCGTATAAGCAATTTGCCACAGCATGAAATTGCTTATTCGCATTTCTCCGGCGGTCCTGATCAATAAATCCGGATCGGGTATATCATGAGTATATAGCAAACTGCTGATTAAATCTTCATCGATGTTGTCGGGTGCAATTTCTTCGTTTGAGATCTTTTCAGCAATGGCTCTGACCGCTTTAACAATTTCTCTGCGAGATCCGTAATTTATGGCGATGTTAAAAATCATACCCGTATTGTCTCGCGTCCTTATTAACGCTTTTTCTATGCTATTTATGCATTGGCCTGGTAAGGAAGCATAATCACCGGTTATCATAATTTTGATATTGTTTTTATGTAACTCGGCGATTTCCTTCTCTATATATTCCACCAGCAGCTGCATGAGATAATTCACTTCTTCAACAGGGCGTTTCCAGTTCTCCGTCGAAAATGCGTAAACTGATAAAACAGGGATTTTTATCTGCGCACAGGTTTCCACTGTCCGGTGTAAGGCTTCCATCCCAGCTTTATGTCCCATGGTTCTGGGCATGAACTTTCGTTTCGCCCATCGGCCGTTACCGTCCATAATAATAGCGAGATGCTGAGGCATTTTTTTAAAATCGACCATTTTTTCATAGTCTTTGCTATCCAAAGCATTGGACCCCTTTTTTTATTAAAGTACAAAACCCCCAAAAAAGGGGGCATACAAAAATCAGTATAATAAGGCTGAGAAGACAGTACGCCGTCATCTTAAACCTCCATTACATCTTTTTCCTTGGTCTGTAAAATAGCGTCGATATCTTTAACACCTTTATCGGTTATTTTCTGTACATCATCAATGCCTTTTTTACTTTCATCTTCAGAGATCAGCTTCTCTTTTTCCGCCTGTTTGATCATGTCATTGGCTTCCCGTCTGATATTTCTGATGGCTACTTTTGCTTCTTCTCCTCGTTTTCTGACCACCTTCACTAATTCCTTACGTCTGTCTTCTGTTAACTGTGGAACCGCTAACCGGATCACATTTCCATCATTTGATGGTGTGATGCCTAAATCAGATTTCATGATGGCTTTCTCAATATCAGCAATGCTATGCTTATCCCATGGTTGGATCACCAGCAGCCTGGCCTCAGGAACGTTTATGTTCGCCAACTGATTTAATGGAGTCGGTTCGCCGTAATAATCAACTACAATGCGGTCCAACATGCCGGGATTGGCCCTGCCTGCTCGCAGAGAAGCCAGATCTTTGGTTAGATGTTCTATGGTTTTTTTCATTCTATCTTCGGAATCTTGCATAATTTCCTTGATCATACCTTTACCTCCCTACATAAGTCCCTATACTCTCACCTTGAACAGCTCTTAAAATATTCCCGTTCCTGGTCAGGTCAAAGACAATTATAGGTATTCCGTTATCCATACAAAGTGAAGCTGCCGTGGAATCCATAACTCCCAATCCTTTGTTAAGCACATCCATAAACTGCAGATCATCATATTTAATTGCGTTTGGATTATGGACCGGGTCAGAATCATAAACTCCATCAACTTTTTTAGCCATTAAAATTACTTCGGCTTCGATTTCAGCGGAACGTAATGCCGCTGCTGTATCAGTAGAAAAATATGGATTGCCAGTGCCAGCGGCAAAAACAACTACCCGACCCTTTTCCAAATGACGAATGGCCCTTCTTCTGATATAGGGCTCAGCTACTTCTTTCATTTCGATTGCCGACATCACACGGGATTCTATGCCTTCTTTTTCTAACGCATCCTGCAGCGCCAATGAATTTATGACTGTAGCCAGCATTCCCATGTAATCAGCTGTGGCCCGATCCATCCCCTGGGCACTACCGGCTACACCACGCCAAATATTACCGCCGCCCACTACAATAGCAACTTCTACGCCTATTTCAACAACTTCAACGACCTGCCGGGCAATAGAGGACATGATCGTATTATCTATCCCATAGCCGGTTGTCCCTGCTAAAGCTTCGCCACTAAGTTTTAAAACGATCCTCTTGTATTTGGCGGTTTCCAAAATAATTCCCTCCACCGGCTAAAAAGCCTTTATTTAAGTTGTGACATTACTTCAGCAGCAAAGTCAGTTTCTTCTTTTTCGATTCCTTCTCCCACCTCATAGCGGGCAAATCTGCGGACACTGATATTTTCACCAATCCTGGCTACAAATTCGTGGATCAATACCTGCACAGTTTTATCAGGATCTTTGATATATGGCTGTTCCAAAAGGCAATTCTCCTTGAAATATTTATCAATGCGCCCTTCCACCATTTTATCTACTACTTTTTCCGGTTTGCCTTCTTCCAGGGCTTGCGCTCTTAAAACCTGTTTTTCATGTTCAATAATACTTTCAGCAACTTCCTCACGCCTGACATAAGTGGGGTTGGAAGCTGCGATCTGCATAGCTATATCATAGGCAAGCTGCCTGAACTCTTCGTTCTTGGCTACAAAATCGGTTTCGCAGTTCACTTCGACCAAAACTCCGATGCGGCCTCCACCGTGAATATAAGAAATGGCAGTTCCTTCACTGGCAGTGCGCCCTGCTTTCTTGGCGGCTTTGGCCAGTCCCTTGGTTCTTAGTTCATCTATCGCTTTTTCAATATCACCATTTGTTTCCACCAGGGCTTTTTTACAATCCATCATACCCGCTCCGGTTCTTTCCCGGAGTTCCTTAACCATTGCTGCTGTTACCAAGACCATAACCTCCTGTTAATTTTTTAGGTTAATCCTTTATGTTTATATTAGAAAAAAGGGGCGTTTAGGAAAACCTATCTCACCCCTTAGCTCTTCTATTATGCCGTGACCTGAACACCTTGCCGGGCTTCCAGGACCGCATCTGATATTTTAGATGATATCAGTTTTACTGCTCTTATTGCATCATCATTACCAGGGATGACATAATCTATTTCGTCTGGATCGCAGTTCGTATCAACGATTGCTACGACTGGTATTCCAAGTTTACGGGCTTCCGCAACTGCGATTCTCTCTTTCCGGGGATCAACGATAAAGATCGCTCCAGGCAGTTTGTCCATGTCTTTGATACCGCCAAGAAATCGCTCCAGTCTTTCTCTTTCATTCGCCAGCTTGGCTGCTTCTTTTTTGGTCAATACTTCAAATGATCCGTCCTGCTCCATCTTCTCCAGTTCTTTTAAGCGGTTTACTCTTTTGCGGATGGTTTTGTAGTTCGTTAGCATGCCGCCTAGCCAGCGCTGATTAACAAAATACATTCCACATTTTTGCGCTTCTTCCTTGATCGTCTCCTGGGCTTGTTTTTTCGTTCCTACAAAAAGAACTCCTTTGCCATCAGCTGCAACATCCTTGACAAAATCATAGGCTTCAGTAAATTTTTTTACCGTCTGCTGCAGATCAATGATGTAGATGCCATTCCTCTCCATATAAATATAGGTGGCCATCTTGGGAT
>CAZNPR010000037.1:0-4914 GCA_964574965.1 uncultured Syntrophomonas sp.
GATGAGTGAGCCCCTTCAATATAAGGCCTTTCGATCAGGCTATATGCGTCGGTCTCCGGATTCCAGAGCCAGAAGTATTGGCAACGGCCGAAACGCGTTTCCAGCACGGAATCGGTACTGGTCCCCACAGCAGCCACCGCCAGGATATTGTACGCTGGTCGCGGTTGAATATTTGCCCGGGTCAATTCCAGCCCGATGTCGTAGAATTCACAGTTTTCCATGGGTGCCAGTTTGCTGTCCCGGCGGCGGCAATATCCATTCCCCAGGCAATAGCTCCCGCCTTCAATGCGAATCCCTTTGCCATTGGATAAAGCATCGGCGATTTTGGTATAGGCTTCTCCCAGGATACGTTGAAAGGTGGGGCGGGAGATCATCATCATCTGGGCGCATTCTTCCTGTTCCAGATTCAAATGGTTTTTCAATCGGATGGCTTCTGCTTCTTCCACTTTCAGTACAATTTCTTCCATGCAGGAAGCAGGGATCCCCACTGGTTTAAAAGCTTTGACGGGCGGAATAAAAGCAACTCTTCTGCATTTTGCTTCCCTGGACAATACATCACCTCATTATTTTGCCTGGATCTGCTTAAGGCTTATTTTTCAAAGTATATGACTCCCAGCATTGTTTTACAATTCAGATTTCTCTACAAAGCGTTGATCGGAACGCTTATCAGCTACGGCTTTACGGTCTGCCGTCATCCACCCGCCGGAAGCATCCTCTGGACAATCAAATGCATGAATATAAGGTTTTATGTCCAGAAGCGGTGTACCGTCCAGGATATCCACACCTCGAACTTTTATACGATTTTCCTCAACTGATAGCAATTCTACGATCGATAATCCTAAATGTGACGGCCGGACCGGGGACCGGGTCGCGAAAACGCCATGAGGTACTGTATCCATGAAAGGTATCACCGTTAATTTTTGCTGCGCTGCTTTATGCAGATGATATATCAAGTAAATATGACTGAACCCATCCAGATCCTTAAGTCCTTCCTGCAGTTCCGGATTTATGACGACTTCCCCTGTCACGTCCCTGGCGCCGCAAGGCTGGATCGGCATGCCCTGCAGATCGGTAAAGGGCGTCCTGATAATGCCAATGTAGTCGCAGGTGTAAGCATTCATCCTTTCCCAGTCCCCTTTTTATTGCCTGATTGTATTATTATAACCTTTTTAGTTTCCGCATTCACCGTGATGCTGATGTTCATGGCAGACTGAACCGGTCGATTGGAGGTCTCCCTGCAGGTATCGTTCTGCAGCCTTTCTGGCATCACCGCTTACTCCAACAATGACTTCAATGCCTTTTTCATTGAAAATATCGATCGCACCTGCACCCATACCGCCGGAAATTATTACATTGACTCCCTGCTCGTGCAGGAAAAGCGGCAAAAATCCAGGCTTATGTCCCGGATTGGCGATGGACTCACTATGAATGATCTGATTATCATCAGCCTCGTAAATATTAAAGTTGATGCAATGTCCAAAATGTTCCGTTACCATTTCATTTTCGCTGGCTACAGCAATTTTCATTGTCTTTCCTCCCTTTTCTTCTTGCGTTATATAGATAACTGGGTTTTCTTGCCCCTGTTTTGCTGTTAATATTTGCGCTATACGGTCAAACCAGTTGCCGTCATACTGTTCAATCATTCCATTATCACAAGCTGCAGCCAGTTTTGGATCTACTGGCATTACGGCCAGAATTTCAAGGTTATGCCGGCGGGCGATCTGGTCAATATGGCTGTCTCCGAATATTTTATACTCTTTACCGCAATCAGGGCATATAAAGCAGGACATGTTCTCAATGAGTCCCAGGATAGGTATATCCATTAGCTCTGCCATTTTGACCGCTTTGGATACGATCATCGAAACCAGCTCCTGGGGTGAAGTAACGATAATGATCCCGTCGACTTTTAAGGACTGAAATACGGTTAAGGCTACGTCTCCGGTTCCCGGCGGCATGTCAATAAACATATAATCAATGTCTCCCCATATTACATCCGTCCAAAACTGTTTGACTGTGCCGGAAATGATGGGTCCCCTCCAAACTACCGGATCTGTTTCATTTGGCAATAAAAGATTGATGGACATAATCTCTATGCCCGTTTTAGTTGTTATTGGGTATAAACCAAGTTCAGTCCCTCGGGCTTTTTCTGAGATGCCAAAGGCTTTCGGTATAGAAGGCCCAGTTACATCTGCATCTAAAATAGCGGTATTATATCCTCTTCTATTCATCTCCACTGCCAGCAAGGACGTTACGACCGATTTACCTACTCCTCCCTTGCCGCTGACCACACCGATCACTTTTTTTATTCTGCTCATTTCGTGCGGGTTTTCAGTCAGATCGGTTTTTGCTGCCCTTCTTGCTGTAGACTCTTCACCGCAATCGCTGCAGTTTTGATTACAATTTTCACTCATAGGTTACGCTCCTTTATGCTTTAATTATTCAATTGCCCTTGAATCAAGCCGTCATTTGATCCGATAAGCATCGGCTTTCCGATTATCCGGCGCCAGCAGTATCTGCATGGTCCGGCCGAAAACCTTGCGGACGGCCTGCCCGGATGGGCAATTTATATCCACAATACTCTGCCCCTTATTGATCGCTTTTACCGCTTCTGGATCAAAGGGTATCCTCCCTGCCAGAGGCAGTTGGCGGGATTCACAAAACGACTCAATGATTTCGGTATTCTTGATGTTGGTATCATATTTATTGATACATACCGCTATTTTGGTTTGAAATTGGGCAGCCGTTTTAATGATACGTTCCATATCACTGATGCCCGACACAGAAGGTTCAGCAACGATCAAAACCATGTCCGCCCCATTGAGGGAAGCAATAACTGGACAGCCTAAGCCTGGTGATCCGTCGATAATGGCAATATCTGCATCATTGATTACTGATGTCATCTGCTTTTTTACTTCAGTGACCAGCAGCCCGGAAGTACCGCTGCCCATTTTAAGCTGGGCGGTGGAAAATACGGCATCGCCCCTATAAAGCTTCAATTCTCCGGCTATGGTAGGTATTAGTTGAATCGCTTCCACCGGACAAATTGCCTCACAAACCCCACAGCCCTCACAGGCATAATGATATACTTCATACATTATGCCCCCTGCCCCAGAATCAATAGCTTCAAAACGGCAGTTTTGTCTGCATAAATCGCATCTGATGCATAGGTCAAGGTCTATTTCCGCCTTGGGCATTCCGTAATAGTCGCTCCTCTTAGGCACGTCAGATCGACTCATGATCAAGTGCAGATTCGGTGCATCCACATCGCAATCAGCGCAAGCTTTGGCATTCGATAATTTGATAAAGGCACTGGCGATGGTGGTTTTTCCAGTCCCTCCCTTACCGCTTAAAATCAATAGCTGCTGCATCCTGCACCTCCTCCCTCACCTTTTGCAGCAAGGATGTAAATACTTCCCGGTATTTTTTGTTCTCCCTGGCTGCGATCAATGCATTGGAATTTAAAGTTCCCAAATCATGGTCAAAAGGAATTCTGCCTATTATTTTGACACCGTGATCTTCACAGTATTGCGCAGCCGGATCGTATCCTTCCAAACATTTATTGAGCACGGCCCCATGTGGTTTACCAAAGAGTTTGACCAGATCGTGGACCATATTCAGATTATGCACTCCAAACAAGGTCGGTTCAGCTGCTAAAACGCAATAATCAGAGTCTTTGATGCTTTCCATTACAATACAAGCACTCCCGGGCGGACAGTCGATAAAAACATTCCCTTGCCCGGTCGGGACATTTTGCATGAGTTTTTTAATGATCGGTACCCCTGAGGCTTCACCTGTATTCAGGATTCCGGTGATAACATGAACCAGTTCAGAAGTTCCGCTTTGTACTACACCAATATTTTTTTCTTTTTCCGCAAGAGCTTTTTCCGGGCAAAACAATACGCATCCCCCGCAGGAATGACAAACATCATCAAAAATCAGCAGTTTCTGATTGATATAGGCCAGTGCATTGTATTGACAAAAGTCAGCGCATATACGGCAGCCATTGCAAAGCTCATTATCTACCAGAGGAATCTTGACTGAGATATATTCTGTAGCAAGATTCTCCGGCTTAAAAAAGAGATGTCCATTCGGTTCTTCAACGTCGCAGTCAACGTAGACAGCCTCTTTTGACACCGCAGCCAGATTGACTGATATTAAAGTTTTGCCTGTGCCGCCTTTCCCGCTTAACACAGCGATCTTCACTTTATTCTCCGCCCTTGCCATGAAATCCGGCATGAATTTCACTTAATATCTTTAATCCACCCTTATTGAATGTACTGATATTATTCTCCAGCGAATCGTTGATGCTCTGATATATTTCGATGTTGGCCGCCTTTAGCACGTCAGCTGCATTTTCCCCGCACCGCGGCGTCAGCAGGGCTTTGGCTCCGGTATCTACAACCGTTTGTGCTGCTTTGATCCCTGCGCCCCCCTGGCTTTTTGCCGCATTGTTTTCAATGAATACGCCTTCTTGAGTATCCGTGTCATAAACAAGAAAATAGGGTGCCCTTCCAAAAGAAACACCTATCCCTTTTTCCATTGATTTGTCATTTGCTGGCAGTACAATTTTCATTGATTTTCCTCCTTTGATCCAGTAAACACTGATTCCCAACGCCTTCTTTTTATTTATCCCGGCTGTTTCCTTTGGGAGCGTTCATTAAACGACCACCGCCTCTGAGGATTCCCCGGGTTTGACCATTCTGTCTGCCTCCGGATCTTTGTCCATTCCCGTTTTTCCCCTGGCCGGCTACGCAGTTTCCTCTGCCCCCGCCGGTTCTTGCTCCCTGCCCCATTGGACCGCTTCCATCTCTTCCAGGCATTTTTATCTCTCCTTTCATGCCAGATATGATTGTTCATTAATAAAGACCTCTTATTTTTTTACGGTCATATGCTCATTTAAAATGCTACCTTCTC
>CAZNPR010000037.1:5014-7044 GCA_964574965.1 uncultured Syntrophomonas sp.
CCCAGTCCCATTCCTCCATCCCGGCGGTTGCGGCTGTCATCGACCCGATAAAACCGTTCAAATATATGGGGCAGATCCCCGGGCTCAATTCCTGGGCCGTTATCAGCGATGGAAAACAACAGGTGCCCTTGTTCCCGCTGAATGGATAAGTTGACCTTGCCGCCTTTGTCGGCATGCTGTCCTGCATTGGCCAGCAGGTTAAGCAATATCTGCAACAGCCGGTCATGGTCAGCGGTTATTTGTTCCACATCATTTTCCACCTTAACGTTAAAAACAATGCCTTCATCCTGCATGGCAAGGTGGACCGGGTGTAAACGATCCAGTAACTCGGAGACGGCGAAAGAAGTTATGTGGAGGGAGATCCTATGGTTTTCCAGCAGGGCCAGGTTGTCCAGTTCCTTCACCAGTCGTGATAGTCTTATGACCTCGTCCAGCAGCTGAGTAACGTTTTCATTATCGGCAGGAATGTTTCCTGCTTGCATACCTTCCAACTGTCCGCGCAGAAGTGTCAGTGGTGTTCGTAATTCATGTGATAAGTCGGCAGTAAAACGCTGACGGTAGGTTTCCGCTTCTTCCAGATTCTGTGCCATGATATTGAAATCACGTCCCAACTGAATAAACTCCTGATCTCCCGTCAAGCTGATCCTTTTATCCAGCTTTCCCCGCGCCACTTGATGGATGGCTGCCGACAATTCCTCCAACGGTGCGCTGACCCTTTTTCCCAGCACCAGGCCCAGCGCGAAAGCAAATAATCCCATAAATAAAGCCAAAATGCCTGTACTGATGGTAAGCTTGTTGATAAAATCGTTCTCCAGGGATGCCAGACCAGCCCCCAGCGGGCTCACGATATACAAAATACCTTGCTGCTCATTATCGGCCAATATCATTGCGGAACTGGCATCATTCAAATCGATATCAGCCTTTTTGCCTGTCAGCGTTCCACTGCTGTCAGCCACTACCATACCTTGCAGATCGGTTACGATCACGCGCTGCCCCAGTTTGGATCTCATCGGCATCATACCCGCTCCCCGGCGCTTGCCCATACCGTTCCCTAAAACGCTCCCGGACATATTGGATTCAAGGTATTGCTGCAGGCCCTCCGGTCCGTTTAATTCATAATACTCACTTACAAGGGGCAGCCATTGATCCAGGGTCACCTGATCATAGCGCTGGATATAATCAGCAAACTGCTGCCGTGTGATCAGCAGCATAAAAAATGTCGCAAGGATGACCGATAATACTGATAAAACAATCAGCGCAGCAGTAATTTTTTTAACCAGTGCCGATTTTGTCATCTGATCATTCTCCTGCGATCAATTTATAGCCAATACCGTAAACGGTTTTTATACTCACCGGACTGCCCGCAGCAGCCTCCATTTTGTGCCGGATATTGCTGATATGTGTATCGATGGTTCTTTCATACCCTTCATACATATCTCCGAATACCCGCTCCAAAATATACAATCGGGAAAAAACCTGACCTGGATTTGAAGCCAGCAGCATCAGGATCTTAAATTCACTGGCAGTAAGCTGCAAGGGTATGTCTCCTATAAAAACCTCCATCCTCTCCGGATCAAGGCGGAGATCATGAAAACTGACCAAAGCGTTTGGCTCATGGGGACGGCTGCGTCGCAGGACTGCTTTTATGCGGGCACTAAGTTCCCTCGGAGAAAAAGGCTTGGTGATATAGTCATCCGCCCCCAGTTCCAGTCCCAACAATTTATCTACTTCATCCGCCCGTGCAGTAAGTACGATCACGGGAGTATCATGCTTTTGTCTTATTTTCTTCAGCACTTCCCAGCCGGATAACCCAGGCAGCATGAGATCCAGGATCATTAGATCCGGTTGGAGTTCCTGCCAGTAATGGATCGCTTCCAGTCCATCAGCCGCCAGGGCTACTTTATAACCTTCCTGTTTGAGGTGTTGGGCGGTCATGTCGCGAAGCTTCTTTTCATCCTCAGCCAGCAAAATAACGGTTTCCATAAAGCGCTGACTCCTTTGCTGCTAATTTGAATACCCGTTCTTTATGT
>CAZNPR010000037.1:7144-16798 GCA_964574965.1 uncultured Syntrophomonas sp.
CAGTTGGCTTGATTTCCACCCATTCCTCTGCCCATTCCCCGGCCTTGTCCCTGGCCTTGACCTTGACCGGCTCCCTGGCAGCAGCCCATTCCTTGTCCGGCTTTATTGCCCTGGGCAGGACCGACGGTGGTTCTTTCAATATTGGTTTTGACTCTTTCCTGCATGTTCGTCAGGCAATTTTCGTACTGTTCATCTGTTATTTTCTGGTCCGCTTTGAGCTGATCCAGTGCGGCAGTACGATCTGCAATTACCTTATCAATGACCGTTTCTTCACTGATCCCTTGCACTTCAGCAATGTCAGCCAAAGACTTTCCTTCCAGCCTCTCAGCACGAATGTCTTCTGTGCTCAGACCAGTTAATTCTGCGACAACATTCAGCGCTGTTTGTGCCCGCTGCTGGCCGGCCATGATCCCCTGGCGCAGTAAACCGGCCGGAGAATCTGATGGGTTGACCGCTGCCAATGCATTAATGGCCAAGCCGCCAAATAGCATTGAAATTATCAGAATCGCTGCTATGGTTGTTTTTTTCTTCATCATTCTTACCTCCTTGTATTTTGATCCTGGATCTTAAACAGATCATAAAGAATAAGTATCAGGATAATATCAAAAAACTTTCAAGAAATTGTTAAGATTAAATGACTTCCGTTTTCTGCTTGATCCCGGTGGCCAGAAATACGCTGAAAGAATTTCTGTCATCGCCATTGGTCCTGATCATTTCAGTAGCAGTCACAAAACGAATATCATTAAATCCTGCCTCTTCAAGGATCTGCTGCAGCTCTGCCCGGTCAAAACCATGGTGACAAACGCCGGTATTATCTTGATGAAAAAGTCCTTTGTCCAGGTCCAAATCAGCGATGCACAGATATCCGCCGGGCTTGATCACCTGAAAAAACGCATGGAAAATCGCTTTGATATCCTGGATGTGGTGCAAAGTCATGCTGCTTACGATCAAATCATAAGCCCCTTCCAGGCGGTCACCTGCTTCAAGGTTTAAGAGCTTCGTTTCAATATTGGTCAATTGCTGCAATTCGATCTTTTCCCGAAGGACCTGAAGCATGCCTTCTGAATTGTCAACACCGGTTATGGAATCAACCAAAGGCTGTAACTGCAGAGTCAACAGACCGGTTCCACAGCCAAAATCGAGAACCTTCATATCCTCTCGGATGATTCCGGCATTGATGATCGCCTGAGCTACATCATTGGCTAATTCTTTCCTTCCCTGCCCCTGATCCCAATGGGCGGCTGCTTTATTAAAATCTTTCCGGCTGCTGTTCACGATCAGCCCTCCTTTATTTACTCAGTTTCTTGTAGTTGGCTGTGCATTGAATGTTCTGCTTCTGTTTATTATATTTGTCCGGAGAGTGAACTTTGATTCTTTTCATTTATACCCCTTCAGGGTATTTTCCCCATTATAATTTTTCCGGTGGTAATTTGCAAGACAAAAGGGCAGGGTTGCAAACCTGCCCTTTACCATCAAAAGCACGGACTTACGTGTCTTTTTAAACAACCTTTGATATTTTAGCGTATATCCTTATTTTAATGACAACTCCAGTCCGGATAAAATGATTTCAGAGTCGAACTTCCCGTCGCTTTCGATCTTTATCTGCTTCACCCCGGCAATGTTGATATCGAAGTCCTGCGGAAATACGCCGTTTACGATTTCCGGCGAGGTGTAGAGCAGTTTGTTATCGCCAAATATTTTGATTATCGCTGGTTCCTTGGTAAGTTGATCATCAAATGACAAAGCGATCATCCCTGTTAAACGGGCATAATCCTGATCGAGGGTATATACCCTGTAACCCCATCCGTATCCCATATATCCATTGATGACCAGGCCGGTATCATGGGTGATACCAGTATTGTCCCTGATATTGTATATCATGGATCCGGGTTTTATCAAACCCCAGGAAAGATCTCCGGTCAAGTTGCCTTTAACCTGTTCATGATAGATATCCATGTCCCCCAGATAGAACTTTTTTTCTGCCGGAGGCAGTCCGATATAAACACTGTTGGTTTCCCCGTCCCAGGTTATCTTTTTGTCAACGGCTTCCGCCACAGCTCTAACCGGTAGATAGGTAGTCCCATTATAAATAAAAGCCTCCACACGGTTGCCGTTGGAATCGACACTGCTGAGTCTGGACTGATTGATATATACTTTGACACCGGTGTAAACATTGATCTGCTTCTGTATCATATCGGCTGCGGCTGGAAGTATGGACATACTCAGCAATGCCATCACCGCCATCCCGGCAAAAAAATATCCGACTTTATAATATTTCCTCATCATCCTGCCTCCTAAATTTTGATCATCACATATTATGTACCAACGTATTTTAACTAAACCCATCCCCTCTTTCCATGATTTATCTTTTCGATACCTGTATTGATTTCAGGAACCGACCGCTATCTTAAGGTTCCAATTCAACATTTCCCGTCGTTATTCCTTTGTTGTTTGGGCACAAAAAAACACTGCCTTTTTGGAAGGCAGTGTTAGCTTTTTGCTGAATAATGTGTTATTTTCCTAATTCCTCCGCCAATGCCCGGCTTTTTTCTGAAAGGATCATGGCAAAACCGGCAGCATCTTTGTTTTTGCCTAAAATCAATGATGACGCTAATTCGGCTAAAATATTTTTAATTTCAAAAAACAGCTTGGTTATCAAATATATCACCCTCCAGTATCCTGCTGTCAGATCAAATCAAATTTATATATATATTTATTCTAATATATATACACTTTTTTAACAATATACCTTTCGTTTCGTCTGACAAAAAAATGTTAGCAGTTTCTGGGCGATATATGAAACACATCCGCCATTTAACGCTTATACTTAATCGATTTTCGCCGTAATTTTGGCAGCGATCCCTTTAATATCCGCAGAATCATAACTTTCGATCTGACCCTGGTCAACCGCCTGATTTAGTTTCGCATCCCAGGGCAGTCCGCCTAAATAGTCGATACCGTTGTCTTTGGCCACTTTTTCTCCCTGGCTCTCGCCGAATATCTGCAATTTTTCATGGCAGTGACTGCAAATGGCATAGCTCATGTTTTCAACCAAACCCAGGATCGGAATTGACATTTTTTTGGCCATATTAATGGTCTTTTTCACTACCATGACCGCCAGTTCCTGGGGTGAAGAAACAATGACGATGCCCTTCACCGGCAAGGTCTGCATGACTGTTAACGGCACGTCACCGGTACCCGGGGGCAGATCTACCACCATGTAATCCAATTCCCGCCAGTCCACTTCTCCCCAGAATTGTTTGACAGCACCAGCCAGGACCGGACCTCTCCAGATAACCGGATCATCTTCATGGGGCAGGAAGAAATTGATGGATATCAATTTGATCCCAAGTTTGGTGGTTGGCGGAATGATACCGTAATCGGATCCCCGCAGCTGGATGTCTGCCAGTCCGAAGGCGCGTGGCTGACTGGGTCCGGTTATATCAGCATCCAGCACCCCGACTTTTTTGCCTTGACGGGCCAGTTCACTGGCGATCAGGCCGGTTACTGAAGATTTCCCCACTCCGCCTTTACCACTCATGACAACGATCACGTTTTTGATTTGGTTTAATGAACCGACCAGACTCTTCTCGATCTCAACGGCTCCTCCGCAATCGTTGGGGTCAATATTGCATGAACCGCTGGAAGCACAAGTTTTGCATGCATCTGACATGATAGATCCCCTTTCTCATTTGAACAATTTTTTATTTGACCTCGATCCATTACTTCACAAATTATTTCCTTATCATTATTATCCGTTTATCTTTTATATTCAACATCTTACTCATTTTTATCCAGCAATAACTGAAAACTGTGCGCGAAATGGTTGTTGTCTTTCCTGGTCCGTTTTTTGGGATTGCTATGCTTTCCGCCTGCCTGTCTGGCTTTGGTGTTCAAATATCTTTGCATTAACAACATGTCGATATTCGAGTCAGTATAGATCTTCCCACTGGGATTGATGGCAGCAGCGCCTTTGCCCAGCACAAGAGAGGCCAGGCCGTAATCCTGGGTAACGACGATATCACCGGGTTCTGTCATATTGGTAATGGTAATATCTGCAGCCTGCGACTCCTGGCCCACGACCACCTTTTCTGCATAGCTGCTGTTGATTTGATGATTGTAATTAGATACCATAATGACTCTTATTTTGTTTTGCTGTGCCAGGTCTTCGATGATTTCCTTGACCGGGCAGGCATCGGCATCTACGATTATTTTCACACCAGGCTCCAATCTCTGCCCTGTTTGGCATTATTTTTAGATAAGTGGATCTATTTCCTGCTATTTTAACATAAAACTTGCTCATATAGGATAATCTCCCCAACAGGTATGAATTGTTCATGTTGTTTTTCGCCGCTATAGTGTAAGCTATTGTTATGTCAGTCGTATTATAATCAAGGAATCGGGGAGCTGGATAATTTGATCTGTGATGAATTGTTGGCTGCTAAGGCCTTGGAAGGCGACCTTGGCGCTTTCGAGGAATTAGTGAATAAATATAAAAAATCTGTCTTTACCATCGTTTATAGGATCATCGGGCAATATCAGGAAGCAGAAGATATCACCCAGGAAGTCTTTCTGATCGTCTATGAAAAACTATATCAATTCGATGTGGGCAAAAAATTTGCCCCCTGGATACATAGGATCGCTGTAAATACCACGATAAGCGCTTTAAGAAAAAAGAAAAAAGTAGTCAATGTAATGTTTGACGAGACCTATATTCAGGATAATACCACCGGCAGCGATTTGGATGATCCCCAGGTGATTTATGAACGCAATGAATTAAGCAGCTTTATTAATGAAGTGATCATGGAACTGCCGGAAAACTATCGGATCATCATCGCGCTGCGTTACCAGATGGATTACAGTAATGGAGAAATCGCTGAGTTTCTAGGCATAAGCAAGGAAAATGTTGAGGTCAAGGTCCATCGGGCCAGAAAAGCGATGCGCAATCTTTATATGAAAAAATTAGTGCAAAGGGGGATGCCGGATGAATTGCCAGCAAGCAGATAAATATATCTATGAATACTGCGATGCACGGCTGTCCCCTGAATTGATGCAGGAGTTTGAAGAACACTTGCTAAACTGCGAGGCATGTACCGATCTGGTGATCCTGACCCGCTTTGAAAATGATGCCATACATGAATGTATGACCGCTGACATGGAGGTAGATAAAAATTTTACCGCCCGGGTCATGGCAGCGCTCCCTGCTGCAACTTCTCCTGCCTTAACTGATATTCAGATCATCAAACCTTCCCGTTCCTGGCGGCCTGCTGTATATTTTACCGCCGCTGCAGCAGCAACTATTCTATTGTTTACTGCAGCTGTTCCCGGTTGGTTTGATCAGCTTTACCAGGTGCAGAACAAGAACGTGGCTGTCCATGACAGCATCCAGCCGGAACCCGGGGAAAATGCATCCCTTAAGACCGGCAAAATTGCTGAAAACGGCAGCGCTCTTCAGTCGGCAGGTACGGTTACAGCTGAAAAAGAACAGGCCAAGGCAGACAGTGAGATCGTTAACGATTACGGCAATACCTCTGAAGTCATGCACGCCGATGCTGCCAGCATGAATACGGAAAATTCTCCTCCTCCTATTCAGATCGCCATGACTGACCAGGCAGCATTTAAGACACCCGCGCCGGAGTCACAGCGGGGCATAAGCCCGACAGCTGCTAAATCATCCGTTCAAGCAGGCGCTGTCCCTGACCGTTATCGCTCTTATTCTGTCAACCTCGCCAAGCCCATAGAGGATGTATCTCTGGTCCCTGTTAACCTGCCGGGAAATTATGTTCTGGAATCTGATGCGGCTGAAATATTTGTTTATACTGATACGAATACTGATAAAACGGTTGAAATTGCCATTAAACCTTATGCTGCTCCCACCTCCAATACCATGGCGGAAGCAGCAGTTTCCGCAGACGAAAGTATAAGGAGCAAGATGGTTTCCCCGGCTCCTTTGACACAACACCTTGAAGTGATCGCAGAGTACGACGAAAGCCAGTATGTAGTGAGCCTGGAAAGTGATCTGGCGCGCGATGAACTGCTGGATCTGGCCAGCCAAATAAAACTGACTCCTGCCCAATAAAGGATCTCCCGCATATAACTTGATGAAACAAAAGCCCGGTACTTGAAGGTCACTTTTCAAGCACCGGGCTTACTTCTCTTGCTGGTATTTCGTGTTTTATTTTATATATTACCCGCTGCCGGGTTCCCTTTTATCAGGAAACGATCACGCCTTCTTCATAATGGGAAAACTGCATGGAAAATCCGGCCCGGCCCTGGGTAAGCGAGCGCAAAGTAGTGGAATAACCAAACAGTTCCACCAGCGGTACACAGCTTCTGATGATCTGGGTATTGTTTTCCATTTCCATCGATTCCAGACGGCCGCGCATGTTGCTGATATTGCTGATAATACTGCCGGTGAACTCTTCCGGTGAAGTGATTTCCAGCTTCATTACCGGTTCCAGGAGTTTGGGGCCAGCTTTCTTGAGGCATTCCTTGGTGGCGATCATGGCTGCTGCTCTGAAGGCCATTTCCGAGGAATCCACTTCGTGGAAAGAACCGTCCAGCAAAGTAGCTTTCACATTCACCACCGGATAGCCCTTGAGTATTCCCTCCTGCAATGCCTGTTTGACGCCGGATTCCACAGCGGGGATATATTCCCGGGGTATGGCACCGCCCACGATCTTATTGATAAATTCAAAGCCCTCTTCACAAGGTTCCAGACGCAGTACGATATGGGCAAACTGACCTTTGCCCCCGGTCTGTTTCACATAGCGGGTCACTTGTTCTGCACTCTTACTGATGGTTTCCTTGTAAGCTACCTGGGGCTGGCCGATATTAAAGTCGACCATAAACTCTTTGGCCAGTCTTTCCGCTACAATTTCCAGATGCAGTTCACCCATGCCTGAGATCAATGTCTGACCGGTTTCCTGATTATACGTCACTTTAAAAGTCGGGTCTTCAGAAGCCAGTTTCCCTAATGCTTCCCCCAGCTTACTCTGGTCGTTCTGTGTTTTGGGTTCGATGGCGATCTGAATGACCGGTTCCGGAAATACGATAGATTCCAGCAGAATATTATAGCCTTCCTCACAGATGGTATCCCCGGTGCTGACATCCTTCAGTCCGATAAATGCTACAATATCGCCAGCTGATACTTCTGTTATTTCTTCGCGATGATTGGCATGCATTTTAACCAGCCGGCCAACTCGCTCTTTTTTGTCCTTGCTGCTGTTGATCACATAACTGCCGGCTTTTACCGTACCGGAATAAACCCGGGCAAAGGCTAACTTCCCAACATGCCGGTCACTGACGATCTTAAAGATCAGCGCCGCGAATGGCTGTCCGGCATCCGGAATAATTTCCACGGTTTCTTCCCCGTCTGGTATGCTGGCCGTGGCAGGCCTGCCATCCAAGGGAGACGGAAGATAACTTATGATCGAATCCAAAAGCAGCTGTACACCGATATTACGATAAGAACTGCCGCATAATACCGGTACGATCTGTCCCTTTACGGTATTGACACGAATCGCTTCAATTAACATATCTTCAGAAATCGATTCGTTATTAAAATACATTTCCAGTAATTGTTCATCGGTTTCGGCCAGGCTTTCGATCATGGTGCTGCGCCAGGAACCTGCTTCGGTCAAATAGCTCTCCGGTATTTCCATTTCCACCACTTCATTGCCTAATTTGCCGCCGAAAGTATAGTATTTCATCTTGATCAGATCAATGATCCCCAAAAAATCATCATCCTCTGTCACCGGCAGGGTGATGACCAGCGGATTTGCCCCCAGGCGGTTTTTGATCTGTTCGGTTACTTTAAAAAAGTCAGCACCTACCGCATCCATTTTATTGACATAGGCAATGCGGGGAACACGGTATTTGTCAGCCTGCCTCCACACCGTTTCCGATTGGGGCTCCACGCCGCCTTTGCTGCAAAAAATAACCACCACTCCGTCCAGGATCCTTAGACTGCGCTCAACTTCTGCAGTAAAATCAACATGGCCAGGTGTATCGATAATATTGATGGTCTTCCCGTTCCATATACAGGTGGTCGCAGCAGAAGCAACCGTAATGCCGCGTTCTTTTTCGTAAGAAAGGAAATCCATTACACTTGAACCTTCGTGGGTCTCGCCCATTTTATGCGTTAAACCGGTATAATATAAGATTCTTTCAGTCGTCGTGGTTTTACCAGCATCAATATGCGCAATGATCCCTATGTTTCTTAAATTTTCAAGCTGCACTTGTTCTTCCACTCCTTTATTTTTTAAGGGATTTATCCAAAAAAATAGCGGCACCCGCCAAAGCAATGCCGATATCCTATCCTTTTTCATTATGATCTATTCGGTCATCCAGAATAATATTTTAATAAATTATTAAATATTTGTCAAATGAAATAATTGCTTTCTACACAGCCACGCATTAAAATCAGCCCTTAACAGGCAGGTAATTACATGATTAAGGCTTCTTCGCACTGCTATCTCAACGATGATTTCAAAACACGACAGCAGTACCTGAGCAGATACTGCTGTCACTTTTAAGCTTTAACATTATTTTCCCTTGAATTCCGGTTTGCGTTTTTCAAAAAAGGAATTGATGGCTTCGGTCTGGTCTTCGGTGCCGCAGCAAAATACTGACTGGGCCTGTTCAAAGGCCAGTCCGGCAGCCAGACTGCTTTCGTTGGCCAGGTTGATGCCCCGCTTGGCAAAGCGGATCGCCATCGGCGGCATACCGGCCATTCTTTTGGCTAATTTAATGGCTCGTTCTTCCAGCTTGTCTCTGGGAACTACGATCTCTACCAGTCCGATCTCTTTTGCTTCGGCAGCATCCAGTTCCTCGCAGCCCAGGATCAGCCTTTTGGCCTGGCCTAAGCCCACCAGTTGGGTAAGTCTTACCGTTCCGCCCATGTCCGGTGACAGACCAAATCTGACTTCGGGGATGGCGATCTTTAAATCATCGGCAGCTATACGAATATCGCAGCCTAAGATCAGTTCCACGGCTGAACCGTAACAGATCCCGTGAATGGCAGCCACCACCGGGATGTGCCATTCCTGCCACCGGCCATACAGTCTCTGCAGGAAGTTTAAGTTTTCCGCCACGAATGTTGAATCGATGGTGTTGAGTAATTTCAAATCGATGCCAGCGGAAAAATGCGGGCCATTGGCTTTGATGACTACTGCACGTACGGACGGATCAGCTTCGATCTTATTCTGCAGCTCATGCAGCTCAGTAAATAATTCCTGGTTGACAATATTCATAGAATCGGGATGATTCAGGGTCAGTACTGCAACATTGCCTACCATTTCAAAAATAAACCAATCTCCGTTTGCCATTTGTTTACCCCCTTTAAATAGCTATTCCATTATTCTTAGCATACTTTTGGGCATATCCTTTGTCAATATAATTTCCCATCCGAAGATATTGCGAGTCGAAATATTCCTTTTATTTCACCAGGGGAGAGATCACTTTGAATTCAGGCGTTCCGGCTTTCTTCAGCAAATCAAAAACGGCGGTCTCCGTATTGGAGATGACCGCTCCCATATCATGCATCAATTGCAGCCCATTTTCATTATTTACATCAAATCTGGAACAAACCGCATCTTTGATCAAATGTACCTGATAACCCGCTTCCTGCAGATCCCGGGTGGTTTGGAACAC
>CAZNPR010000038.1:0-15177 GCA_964574965.1 uncultured Syntrophomonas sp.
TTTTATTATTTTGAGAGCTCTAATTGGTTTGTCGATCACTTGTATAAATTGATTTTCTCAAACACTTCATTACTTTATTAAGAAAACAATTCTTAAACTATTTTCTTGGTTTTTTTGTCTTGGCTGTAGTTGGTATAGAACTTGCATTAAAAGTGAAGCAACCTTTAAATTATTGTAATCATGCGAAATGGAGGGATAAAATTGTCGCGAACACCAACCCTTATCCAAGGTAATCAAGCAATAGCAGAAGGTGCGATTTACGCAGGCGCACGTTTTTTTGCGGGTTATCCCATAACCCCTTCTACTGAAGTTGCCGAGGAGTGTTCCAAAAAGCTCCCCAAGGTGGGTGGAGTATATATGCAGATGGAAGATGAGATTGCCAGTGTTGGAGCCATTGTCGGCGCTTCACTGACCGGGGTAAAATCACTTACCGCCACGAGCGGCCCGGGATTCTCATTAATGCAGGAGAATTTGGGAATGGCAATCATGGGCGAAGTTCCCTGCGTAATTATTAATGTACAGCGCTCTGGGCCCAGTACCGGTCTGGCAACCAAACCATCCCAATCAGATATCATGCAGATCAAATGGGGCAGGCATGGAGACCAGGCCATTATCGCTCTGGCACCTGCATCTGTGGAAGAATGTTTTGCTTTGACTGTGAAAGCCTTTAACCTGTCAGAAAAATTCAGAGTACCCGTAATTCTGGCTGCTGATGAAATCGTTGCCCACATGCGGGAAAACTTTGCGCTGCCGGAACCAGGCGAAATCGAAATAATCGATCGTAAAAAACCTACTGTGGCTCCTGACCAATACAGACCTTTTGAACCTCAGGAAGATCACGTTTCTCCTTTAGCTTCCTATGGCAGTGAATACGTCTTTCATATAACCAGTTCTATGTGCGGCGCAGAGGGATACAGCAACAACGATCCCGAAATTGCTACCTGGAAGATCAATCAACTGCATAAGAAAATAGACGATCACCGGGATGAAATCGTTGAAGTCAAAACTTTTCTTATGGATGATGACCCCGAGGTTCTCTTCATTGCTTTCGGTGCTATGACCCGCGCGGCACGTGCTGCTGCATTAGCTGCCAGACAGGCAGGAACAAAAGCAGGTGTCCTGCAATTAGTAACCATTTGGCCATTCCCGGATCTGGAAGTGATCAAATATGGAAGAAAAGCAAAGACCGTTATCGTTCCGGAAATGAACTATGCCGGACAAATTGCCGCAGAAGTAGAACGTTTATTGGGATATGACGCTGACATCCGGCGTGTTAACAAATATAACGGAGAAGTAATTACCCCGCAGGATATCATGGAAGTATTATAGTAACAGGGAGGTTAGATGATGGCTTTCATCACAGGAGAAAAGTTCCTTAAGGAAGATAGTATTCCCCACATGTGGTGCCAGGGGTGCGGAAATGGTGTAGTGCTCAGTTCCTTATTACGATCCTTTGAAAAACTGCATTACACAGAACAGGACACAGTAGTCGTATCTGGTATTGGATGTTGGGGTAAAGCAGATGATTATGTAACAACCAATGCTCTGCATGTTACCCATGGAAGGGCTTTACCTTTTGCCACGGGAGTTAAAGCGGTGAATCCCGATTTACATGTAGTGGTTTTGATGGGTGATGGTGACGGTGTTACCATCGGTGGAAATCACTTCATTCATTCTGCCCGCAGAAATATTGATTTAACTGCAATCGTAGTCAATAACTTTAATTATGGAATGACAGGCGGACAATTTTCAGCTACCACCCCGAATGATTCTATTACCAGTACTACTGTTTATGGCAACCCTGAACGGGATTTTGACATATGCACTTTGGCAGAAGCCGCCGGTGCGAATTATGTTGGCAGAGCCACCGTCTATCACGGGCGCTTGTTGGATACTTTGATCCGGGAAGCTTTAAATAAAAAAGGCTTCTCACTGGTTGAAGTTTTCAGTCCGTGCCCGACTCATTTCGGCCGGAAAAACAAGATGAAAACCCCGGTAGCTATGTTGAACTGGTTTAAGCAAAACAGTGTGACCAAAGATAAGTATGACAAAATGAATGAAGAGGAAAAAAGCAAGGCCATATTGATTGGAAAGCTTGTTGATAAAGATGCCCCTGATTTTAATACCAGATACGAAGAGCTAAGAGCAAAAGCTATGCGGTCCTAGTTTACTAAAATATTAATGGTGGTGAAAAAATGAAAAATGAAGTTATATTAGCGGGCTCGGGAGGTCAGGGCTTAATCTTAGGAGGAGTCATGCTGGGTGAAGCAGCAATGCTGGAAGGGAAAAACGTGGTCCAGACGCAGTCTTATGGTATTGCTACCCGGGGCGGTTTTTCCCAGTCTGAAGTAATCATATCCGATGATGAAATAATTTTTCAGCAAGTTGAGAAACCGGATGTTGTTTTGTCATTGACCCAGGAAACCATGGATATGTACAAGAATACTCCTGATGCTCTGATATTGTATGATTCCGACCTTATTGAAGCGCAAACGGGAGATCAGTTTCATGGTCATCCCTTTACCAAGATGGCTATTGAACTTGGTAACGCTGGAACTCTTAATGTGATCGCTTTGGGCTTGATCAGTAAACTGTCAGGGATCGTTTCCCTTGAAAGTTTAGAAGCCATTATAAACAAGCGATTTGGCAATAAAAGTGCCTTAAATTTAAAAGCCCTCCAACTCGGTGCAGAACTGGCAGAAAGTAAGAAGGAGGCGAATTGCTAATGTTCGGTGAATCCTACCATGTTGAAGTAAATTCTCATCGTTGTAAAGAATGTGGCTTCTGTCTGGAAATTTGTGCTCCCAAAGTTTTTGCCAAATCAAACTCAGTGAACACCAACGGTTTTAGATACATGCAGGTTGTCAATGAAGACGAGTGCGACGGATGTCAAAAATGTGTCATGATTTGTCCTGATTTCGCTATAAAAGTACAGGAGAAAACAGAAAACTAACTTTTTTGCATTATATTACACATTTGCTTTAAATAAATGTTTTTGTTAAGCTAAATCTGGCTAGTACTTATAAAATCTAATGATTTTGTACATGCCAGATTTAGCCATTTGGAGGTTTATTATGCAGCAATTCGCTCTAGCAGACATCGATGACTTCGTTCAACAAATTGTAGATGCATTTTCAGTGGTTATAAAAGTTGATATCATGGTTTTCGACTTGCAAAGAAACATTATTGCCGGAACCGGTGATACAAAATGCAGAATCGGCAGGCAATTTCATCATGGCAGTCTGACCGGCCAGGTTTTAGCCAAGGGAAAGTTTTTGATCGCCAGGGAACCTGGTATATCCCCGGAGTGTAAAGATTGTGATAATTTTAGTCAATGTAATGATTACAAGTTCTTAATCGCCTACCCTATAAAAGTAGGCAACCGGGTACTGGGTTCTTTTTGCATGGTGGCCACCAATGACGAACAAAGGAACCTGCTTTTGGAAGATGAAGCTTATTTGGTCGACTTTATGGATAAATTATGTGCTTTAATTGGCAGCACGATAAGTGAAAAACTTATTCAAAGGGATTTATCAGTTTTATTAAAAAGATACAATACAGTTGTAAACAATGTCCCTGAAGGTATTATCGGTCTGGATGAGAATAACAGCATTATCCATTTCAATCGCTCCGCCTCTAACCTGTTGGGTTTGAAAGAAGAAGATGTATTGAATAAACCTGTTTTAAGCGTTTTTCCAGACCTTAAAATAAAATATGTTGATCATCCCATCGAAACCGAAGTTACTTATCCGATTGGCAATCGCAAGAAAAACAGCCATTTTTGGCTATCCATTGTTCCCATTGTCAATGAAGAAAAAGTCCATTTAGGAACCAGCATCTCTCTAAGAAAACTTAGTGACATGCATTCATATGCCAGCAGTCTGATGGGTAATTTCAGCAAATACAACTTTGAAGATATTAAAGGCAACAGCGAATCCATCGAGCAGATCAAATCCAAGCTCAAAAAAGTTTCTTTAACTGATTCAACCATACTGATTCGCGGAGAGAGCGGTACCGGCAAAGAACTATTCGCCCATGCAGTGCATTCTGCCAGTCACCGGGCATCCAAACCGTTTGTCGCCATTAATTGCAGTGCGATCCCAGATGCATTGTTGGAAAGCGAGCTGTTTGGCTATGAAGAAGGAGCCTTTACCGGCGCCAAGAAAGGTGGAAAACCAGGTAAATTTGAATTGGCCAGCGGGGGGACTATATTTTTGGACGAAATAGGTGATATGCCGCTGCATCTGCAGAGCAAACTGCTGCGGGTTCTGGAAAACCGTGTAATTGAAAGAGTCGGCGGTAATGAACCGATCAAAACCGATGTCCGAATTGTTGCGGCCACCAACCGGGATTTAGAAAAGATGGTAGAAGATCGTGAATTCCGTGATGACCTTTATTACCGTTTAAGCGTTATCCCCATATATATATCACCTCTGCGGGAGCGCCCTGGTGATATATTAGTACTGATCGATTATTTCCTGGAAAAATACAGCCATATAATGAACCGTCCTGCTCAGGTATTGGATGTCGAATGCGAAAAACTACTGCTTAATTACCCCTGGCCGGGTAATATACGTGAACTGCAAAACACAATTGAATACGCCATTAATATATCGGAGCCCGGCAGCCCCTATATCACAACAGAATGTCTTCCTAACCGTATCATCGCTAACATTCCATCAGAACACAATGTCCTGTCGCTTAAAAGTAATATTTCCCCGGATCTGGCAAATGACTCTGGCAAGCTGAAAGACATGGAAATCGAAGCCATTCAGCAGGCATTAAAAATGTTCGGCTATACAACGGAAGGTAAAGAATTGGCAGCCAAATACTTAGGAATAAGTATCGCAACCTTATACCGGCGACTGAAAGAATTAAAAAAAATAGGTATAAATATCTCTTAAGCCAAGATTGTTCCATCTTAAAAAAAATTAAAATGCGGTCTTTTTAGGCCGCATTTTAATTTGAAAGTTGCTATTATTTCTTACATAGCCTCATATGGACAGATAAGGCGGGTTATTGATCCCATTTATAGGTTTAAAGCATAATTCGGCTCTGACTTCCTCAGTGCTTCAATGGCCTGCAGTACCCCTTTTCCCACCGTCCAAGCTTTATCTGTGATCTGGGTGCACACAGCTTTATTTTTTTGCGGATGGATATCACCCAGCTTCATTCCCTTGGGTACCATTAGACCAGAATGCAGTAAACCTCTTACAACTCCGCCTATATTAGCTCTTACAGGATAGTTTCCGATGGAGCCAATGATATCATATGCATCTACAAAATCACCAATGTCAAGAATACTGCGGAATTCCCCTGCTGCTGGTGCACGCAATACTCTTTCACTGGTGTATCCCAAAACATCACCTGGGATCCCAGTATCAGCAATCGCAAAACCCGAATATATAACTGAGCCTAGTGTTTCACCTCTTTGGGTTTCAATGACAGCATGTACATCTGTTCCTGCTTCAAATCCAGGCCCAAGTGCCATGACAATTTCACCGTCATTTTTACTGATACCGTTATTTCTTTTGGCTAATGTTGCTTCAATAAATACCGCAGGAGGAAATTCCCGTTTTATCTTTTGCAGGGGATCAACAATAACGGCTACTTGCCCGGAATTGAGCACTTTCTGCGCATTTTCCCAAGCGTTGGCCTTTTGGCCGGTTACACCTTCAATGGTTATTTGTTTATTATATACTGCCTCCGCGAAAGATACTTTCCGTCTTACACAGGTAGGTTGTTCAATTTCGGTAAGTATAACCCGATAGCCGGCACGATGCAAGGTACAAGCAACACCGCTGGCCAGATCCCCGGCTCCTTTGATAAGTACATAATCATAGTACATGTGACCTACTCCTTTACCATGCATCATTTCAACTATATTTCAGGAAACTGTTTTTCGATAGCTTCTTTGGTGTCCAGATCCAATATTATACCGGGGTCGTCTATATCAATAAACAATACCTCATCAGAATAGCTGTTTATTACTTCCCGGGCTCCATGATCACCTGTAATATTGCTAATTGCCTGAAACATTTTCCGGTCAAAAATCACCGGGTGTCCTCTGCTGCCTTTATAGCGCGGAACAATCATAAGACTGCTGCTTTTTTCATACTCATCTATCAAACAAGCCACAGTAGTACTTTTTATCAATGGCATATCCCCCAGCATTAACAGAACGGCCTCAACCTCATGGTCTTGCATAATTTCACTGATACCAATTTTTAAAGAAGAACTCATCCCCGATTTATAATCAGGATTCCAGATAAAATGAATCGGATAACCTGCTAATGCTTTTCTTATTTCATCGCCGGAATTGCCCAGAACCACATTGATCCCGGCCAGAGGAACGGTCATAAGAATCGCCATGGTTTTTTCTATGATCGTAGTACCATCGACTTCAATAAGCAACTTGTTGGTTCCGCACCTGCTGGATAAACCTGCTGCCAGTACTAATCCATGGATTTTAGCCATCTTATCCTCCCGCACTGCCATGCTATAAAAATAATATGCAATTATAATGCCACCGTTTTAATGTATTTGAACATAAATATTATTCATGTTTTTTTATCCACAGCAGTTCTAATATTGATAAATTTTATCATTTTAATAATGATACGAATAATTCATCTTCTGGTAAATTGTTTTCCTCTGATTGGTTAGTTATAATAAACGTAATTGGTTAACAATCAGGGAGGTCAGAATAAGACATGATTCTTCGTGAAGAAGTTTTGAAAGTATTGAAAGATCATCAGTGTGAATGGGTCTCTGGGGAGGCTTTGAGCAAAAACCTTAATGTGAGCAGGACGGCGGTATGGAAGCATATTAAAGCCTTGCTGGAACAGGGTTACCAAATTCAATCTTCACCCAGGAAAGGATACCGGATCTGTACCCCGGCAGATTTATTATCCCCGGAAGAAGTCAAACCTGGATTGATGACTAAAGTCTTTGGCCAGGATCAATATATTTATTACCGTCAAACAGATTCCACCAACAAACGTGCCCGCGCTTTAGCCATGGAAGGCTTTCCTGAAGGAACGGTCATCGTTGCCGAAGAGCAGAATGACGGAAGAGGACGCAGGGGGCGTAGTTGGTATTCTCCGATCAATCAGGGAATATATATGTCAGTCATTTTGCGGCCAACTTTTCCGCTCCGGCAAATCTCCAGGCTTTCCCTGTTAACTGCCGTAGCCTTAGCTGAAGCCTTGGAAGAAACAGGGCTTAAGCCAGGAATCAAATGGCCCAATGATATACTGATAAATGGCAGAAAAATAGCCGGTATCTTAGCGGAAGCAGTAACCGACATGGACAGCATAGAATTTGTAATACTCGGAATCGGTATTAATATAAACAATCCACCCCAGGATTTTCCTGATGATTTTCGTACTCCGCCAACCTCTATACTAGCTGAACACGGACTGCCCGGTTCCCGTATCAAATTAGTGCAAAGATTACTGTTGTCTCTGGAACAACATTATCATTTACTGCAGTTGGATAACTTTACTCCTACCCTGGAAAAAGCCAGACATCTTTCAGTTGTCCTGGGGCAGAAGGTACATTTTGATGAAGGCGGTAAAATACTCTCCGGCACAGCTGTTGGTCTGGACGATAACGGGTTCTTACAGGTTCGGGATGATAACGGCACTCTGCGTACTGTTGTTTCAGGTGAGATTTCCCAATTGCCATAGTATCATATAAATAATGTTAACATGAATTTATTTTTTTAGTTGACAATTGCTTTCGGGTACCTCCATAATGTAATTATGTCAGACATCTGTAGTTAGACATTATACTTATTTTCGGGAGGTATCTTTCTTGTCTGCATCAAACCATGTTTCTTTGCGCAGCATGATTTATGCTGCCTTATTTGGAGCCCTTACCGCAATCGGTGCTTTTATGGTCATACCGCTGCAACCGGTCCCTATCACCCTGCAATCTCTTTTCACCTGTCTCGCCGGTATTCTCCTGGGCAGTTCCGTAGGAGCCATGAGCCAAATTGTATATGTTCTGCTGGGAATCATCGGATTGCCGGTTTTTGCAGGAGGAAAAGCCGGTATTGGTGTTTTATTGGGACCTACGGGAGGATATCTTCTGGGTTTTATTGCAGCCGCCTTGGTGATCGGGCAAATCGTTAGAATGAAACGCAATCCAGGTTTACCCTGGCTGATACTAGCGCTGGTCATAGGAAATGCGGTCATTTATTTACTGGGCATCACCCAGCTTATACTGACAACGCATCTATCAGTGTATAAAGCTGTCCTCATCGGGGTCCTGCCTTTTTTACCCGGAGACATCTTCAAACTGGCTGCTGCTGCCTGGTTAGCGCGTATGTTATATAAATATTTCCCTACAGGGAGGCAAGCATCATGATCAGTGTGCGTAACTTGAATTTTTCCTATGCAGATGACCAAATGATCTTACAAGATTTTAATCTGGAAATCGCAGATGGCCAGTATGTGGCAGTAATTGGTGCCAACGGTTCCGGTAAAACCACTTTGATCCGTCACTTCAATGCGCTGCTTCGTCCTGCCGGCGGTGATGTTGTAGTGAACGGCTTAAGTACACGTAATGTGAAAAATCATCCGGAAATAAGACGTATCATCGGTATGATTTTCCAAAACCCTGATAATCAGATGGTTGGTATGACGGTTGAGGAAGATGTGGCCTTCGGTCCGGGCAATCTTGGTCTATCTTCAGCTGAGATCCGCAGGCGCGTTGATGAGTCCCTTGAAAAGGTCGGGCTAAGTGGTTATAAAAATCGTCCTCCCCATACCTTGTCCGGCGGGCAGAAGCAGTTATTGGCTATTGCTGGTGTACTGGCAATGGATTCAAGATTTATTGTACTTGATGAACCTACTTCATCATTGGATCCTGAAAGCCGGTTTTTCGTACTGCAACAGTTAAAGCAGCTGAATCAGGAAGGGATCGGCATCATTCACGTGACCCATAATATGGATGAACTTGCGAATGCCCACCGGGTTTTGGTTTTGGAAAAGGGTAAATTAGCTGCTGACGGTACCCCTGGTGATATTTCCCGCCGGGTCGAATGGCTTCGAGCCTTGGGGTTAGCCCCGCCTAAGATCACAGAACTAATGTGTTATTTACACCAAAAGGGATTTGATATCAGCGAAGGTCTTTTTTCCATTCAACAGGCAGGAGATGAGATTATTTCCCTGATTAATGCCTACAGATTGAAAACAGTAAACATGTAAGGTGATAAAATGTACAATCCTTATCAATATGTCCCTGGTTCATCATTGGTACACAAATTGGATCCCCGTACTAAAATCATTACGGTGATCGCTTTCAGCTTAGTCATAATGCAGGTAAAACTTATCAGCCTGTTTGCGGCAGCGGCCTTTATTGCTCTATGTTCACAACTGTCAAAGATCCCGGCTGCCATTCTGCTGAAAACATTACGTCCCGTGATGCCTTTTTTTATATTTTTGTTTATCATTTATATTTTTTTTACCGCAGGGACACCGCTGATTTCATTAGGTCCTGTACAAATCACTTCTGAGGGATTAAATATGGGAATCTTGCAGGTTGGAAAATTTATTTTACTCGTATTAGCAGCTTCAGTGCTGACGATTAGTACCAGTGCCACTACTCTTACAATGGGTCTGGAAAGGTTATTGCGCCCGGTCAATAAACTTGGCGGGTCATCTAATGATATAGCCATGATGCTTACATTGGCCTTAAGATTTCTACCCACTTTGCTGGAAGAAATGAACAACATCAATGAAGCTCAATTATCACGTAACAGTAATATCAACTCCCTTCGTTTAAAGGGTAAGATTCGTTCTATCGTTTACCTGGTATTGCCCCTGACTTTAAATTTTCTGCGGTGCTGTGATGAATTGGCCGATGCCATGGAAGCTCGGGGTTATACACAGGGAGTCAGGACGAATTTGTACGAACTGATTTTAACACCTCTGGATTATTATCTGACAACAATGGTTATAATCACCACGGTCGTCTGTTTCATTTATTTATAGGTTTGCAGGGACAGCCAAAAATGGTACATTTTTTAGATAGTCAATATCTTAAGCTGGTGGTAACCCAGTATTCTGTAGTTGAAGTTTTAGTACAGTAATTTATTTTCGGCGGTCAGTTTTTCCTGCCAGATCTGTTTAAGAAGGGCTAAATCATCTTTGTGCTCAAGTTCCGCTTCCGCTTCTTTATATTCGATCTGCTCAAGTACTATGATTTCAAACTGCTCAGCACCGTCTATGTTCCAGTCTCTTTGCAATGCTTTATTGGGATGTCCTCCGGAATTGAGCTGAAAACGTATACTGTTTATTTTTCCTTGCAGATTACTGGTGGTTTGCAATAAATATTTTTGTAGGTTGTTATTTATTACAGCAATGATACCTACTTCTGATTTCATTGTTTTATATTTTTGCTGCAGTTCTTTCTTTTTTTCATTTGAAATGCTCAATATAATTCTCCTCAATATCCCATTTATTTCAAAAGTATGTGCTTTTGTAATTCTGATGTCAAGAGCTTATATCTGATGGATATCAACACCTAATGTGTTCAGTTTATCAACGATTCTTTCGTAACCGCGGTCTATATGTTCACTTTCAGTAATAGTGGTCTCCCCGCGAGCCATTAAAGCTGCGATACATAAAGCTGCACCTGCCCTCAAATCAGTCGCTTTAACAATTGCACCGTCTAATTTATTGACTCCTTTTATGATTGCTGTACGTCCTTCAATTTTGATATTTGCTCCCAATCTGCAAAGTTCAGGAACATGCATAAATCGGTTCTCGAATACTGATTCTGTAATAACAGAACTGCCTTCTGCACAGCTCAGATAGGCCATAAATTGTGCCTGCATATCAGTAGGAAAACCTGGATAAGGCAAAGTCTTAATATAGACCGGTTTTATTTTATTTGGTCCTCGTACATTGATTTGGTCAGCTTTTTCTGTCACCTCGGCACCGCTTTCTCTTAATTTGGCACTTATCGCTTTCAAGTGTTCCGGAATAACATTGGCAATCGTTATTTCACCGCGACTGGCTGCCGCTGCTACCATATAGGTCCCTGCTTCGATCCGGTCAGGGATAGGAGTATATGTGCTGCCAGTAAGTTTGTCAACTCCTTCAATTTTTATTATATTGGTACCTGCACCAGTGATCTTTCCTCCCATACTGTTGATAAAATCTGCCAAATCAACGATCTCGGGTTCCAAGGCAGCATTTTCTATATATGTTATCCCTTTGGCCAGAGATGCTGCCATGATTAAATTTTCTGTTGCGCCAACACTGGGGAAATCCAAATAGACGTGCCTGCCGGTAAGTTTTCCCTTGGCAATAATGTCCCCCCCCGTCTGTTTTATTTGAGCGCCTAACACTTCCAATCCTTTCAGATGCAGGTCAATCGGCCTGTTCCCAATAGCACAACCTCCCGGGAAAGATATTCGAACGATTCCGTTTCTGGCCAGTAGCGGTCCCATGATCAAAAAAGAAGCTCTTATTTTTCTTACCAGTTCATAAGGTGGATCAACCTGGCGGGCATTGCCGATAAGTTCTAATGATTTATTATGATAACTAACGTTTACACCTAATTCGCGTATTAATTCAACAATAATATCAACATCATCGATCAAGGGTATATTATTAATTATTTTTGGCTCATCACTTAAAAGGGAAGCTGCCAGTATAGGCAAAACCGCATTTTTTGATGTACTAACTTCGATTTTACCGTTTAATTTTGATTGCCCATTGATTAACATGATCATTGCCTTAAAACCTCCTTTCGTAAATTAGTAATCTCCAAGTATTAAAGGCGAACCGATGTAAATATAAGTTTTTCTTTCATCAGTATTATTGCGAACAGCTACTTGCACATTATATGTTTTATTATTTATCACACTTTTTTGCCCTTGCGTCTTGATTAACGGACTAAAACCAGCCATGCTTGTAACAGTTTCCCCTACATATATTTCGGGGCTTTTCAAATTAAATTTTTTATTGATTACTTTAAGCAGTTCCTTATGGCTGTCAGACGCAACGATATAGTCCAGGCTGGCAGTATAAAGATAGTAATATTTCCACTTTACCCCCGGAAAATGATTTAAATTATCTTCAAAGTCAGAAAATCTAAAATTATTATCATCTGTAACTAAACTGATAACGATATAAGTTTCGTGCTTATGTTGAACAGTTTCCAAGCAAAAGTAACCCTTGAGGTGTTCATTTTGCGTCTGGTAATTAAGTGAAATGGAGTTCTTATCACTAAAGAATATATATTTGCTTTCATCTGCTGGCAAGTTAAGGCAATACAATACTTTTGAAAGATTCGTTTTCAGCTCGTCTGCTGAAGATTCCTTTCTTATTGTGGCCCAACAATCCAATCGTGATTCTAGAGAATTTGCACCGATTGATGCAAATGATAGGTAATATGGTGACTTATTATCAATTTGTTTGGCGATGGTATAATCAATTCCATAGTCACCGATCATAATAAGCATAGTGAAAAGAAATAAATAAGACAGAAATTTTTTAAACATAACATGTCCCTCCCCTTACTTCCATGTTTGAATTCTTGCCTTACTTATCAGTATTTATTCTGCTGTTGCTTCGACTGGTTCGGATATTTGCCCAAAAAAAAAGAGTCTTTAAAACTCTTTTCATATTTTATATTGATTAAGCCATACAAAATTTATTTTTCCAGCTTCTCCTCAGCCATATCAGTTCCAGCAACTGGCGCATCACCCATTTTCTTTTCCCCACCCAGGGCTTCAATTTTGGCTTGCTGCTGTTCCAGTTCTTTAATATAAGCTTCCTTACGCTGCTTTAAAATCAAGGCTTTTTTTTCAAATTTGATCGAATGTTTCCAGATGATGATCCCAAAAATAATGGTAACAACAAATACAATACCGATCAATACTAAAAATCCGGTTTCCATATTTATCACCCCTCAGAAGATTTCGAGGTACTTAAATGATCTATAATAATTATACAAAAAGGATACCTATTATACATCTTGTTCCGGTATATTATCTTTTTTCTTCAACTTTTCTTTTCGTTTTGCTAACTTCTCTTCTCTTTTTTTAATTTTATTTTCCAGGGCTTTTTGTTGTAATTTGTAAGTGGTTTGCCATAACAGCAGATAAATCAAACCTTTTATCAAGTAATAGGCTAGGGTCACTACTATAAGTGTTTTTAGTAATGTATTTTCCATGCTTGATTATTAACTCCCCCACGCTATCTCTCTAGCTTATATCTAAAGCCGGAAGGAGCTACCCTTCCGGCTTTTTTATTTAGACTGTTTTATTTAGTCTACCTTTTCGCCTGCTGCCTTCAGTCGGGCTATTGATCTTTGCAATGCCAATTTAGCACGGGAATGATTGATATTATCATCGCGCTGGTTTATCCTTCTCTCAGCTCTGTCTTTGGCTGCCTTTGCTCGAAGTATATCAATATCGCGTCCGTTTTCAGCAGTTTCAGCCAGAACCCGGGCTACGTTATCAACTACTTCAACAAATCCCCCGCTTATAGCAATCTGAAACTCGTTACCGGCAGGATCCTGATACCGTAATACGCCGATTTTAAGTGTTGCTACCAGTGGTGCGTGGTTTTTCAATACCCCAAATTCACCTTCGACAGCGGGAGCAACCATGAACTGAACTTCTTCCTTATAAAGGATTTCTTCAGGGGTCACTATCTCAAGCATGAAGGTGTTGTCTGCCATAAGCTACGCCTCCAGTCTTTGTGCTTTGGCGACAGCAGTATCAATATTACCTACCATGAAGAAAGCAGTTTCCGGTAATTGATCGTGTCTTCCTTCCAAAACCTGGTTAAATGATTCAACAGTATCTGCTACTGGAACATATAAACCTGGGTTTCCAGTAAACTGTTCAGCAACATGGAACGGTTGAGACAGGAATCTCTGGATTTTCCTTGCCCGGGATACAGTCAATTTATCTTCGTCACTTAATTCATCCATACCAAGGATCGCGATGATATCCTGCAATTCTTTATATCGTTGCAGAATCATCTGCACTCCCCGAGTCGTAGCGTAATGCTTCGCCCCGACAATATTCGGGTCCAGGATACGGGAAGTTGAATCAAGCGGGTCAACAGCCGGATAGATTCCCAACTCAGCGATGGAACGGGCTAAAACCGTTGTGGCATCAAGATGCGCAAAGGTCGTAGCCGGCGCCGGGTCAGTCAAGTCATCAGCCGGGACATAAACGGCCTGAGCTGAAGTGATTGAACCTTTACGGGTTGTCGTGATTCTTTCCTGCAATAATCCCATGTCAGTAGCCAGAGTTGGCTGGTAACCAACGGCTGATGGCATACGTCCTAATAGCGCTGATACTTCGTTACCTGCCTGGGCAAAGCGGAAAATGTTATCAATGAAGATCAATACGTCTTGACCGCCTACATCACGAAAGTATTCTGCAACAGTCAGACCGGTCAACCCGACCCGCAAACGTGCTCCTGGCGGTTCATTCATCTGCCCGTATATCAGAGCACACTTTTCGATAACGCCGGATTCAACCATTTCACCCCATAGATCGTTTCCTTCACGGGTTCTTTCACCGACACCGGTGAAAACAGAATAGCCGCCATGCTCATAAGCTATATTTCTGATGAGTTCCATGATGATAACGGTTTTACCTACACCGGCACCACCAAACAAACCAATTTTACCACCTTTGGCATAGGGACAGATAAGGTCAGCAACTTTAATACCGGTCTCCAGCATTTCAGTTGCGGGCATCTGATCGACCAATGCTGGTGGCTTACGGTGGATTTCCCAATAATCAGATGCTTCTACCGGGCCTCCTTCATCAACAGGCTGACCCAGCACATTCAAAATACGGCCCAGGCAATTATCGCCAACCGGTACTTTTATTGAAGCAGCGGTATTCGTAGCTTTCATGCCTCTGCTAAGGCCGTCAGTAGGATTTAATGCAACACATCTGACGGTATCGTTGCCCAAATGCTGCATTGCTTCCAAAACAACATTCAGATTACCGCCTGCCCGTGTACCTTCCTGATCTTCTGATTTAATAGTTATCGCATTCATAAGGTCTGGTAACTCGTTGGGCTTGAAGCGTATGTCAACAACTGCGCCTATAACCTGAGTTACTTCCCCATATGTTACATTCGCCATCCCTTACTTTCCTCCTTTATTGAGAGCTTCGGCGCCACCAAC
>CAZNPR010000039.1:0-3967 GCA_964574965.1 uncultured Syntrophomonas sp.
ATGGTGCGGCGGGGGGGACTTGAACCCCCACCCTCGCGGATACGCCCCTCAAACGTACGTGTCTGCCGGTTCCACCACCGCCGCATTGTCATGTCAGATGGATAGTCCATTCCGACAATTGGAATTATACAATAGTTTTCGCGGTGGTGTCAATTGCATTAGAGCAGCAGCCAATGTGCCCTTTTTTGGTCACTGGCCGATGTTTTCAGCAGTTAAGTCAGGTTTAATCAATTGGGCTGAATACCAATCAACCATTCCCATCCGGTCGATCTTTAACTCCCGGGTCTGATTTCCGGTTATGGCAGCCGTTTTCTTCTGGAACAGCCATACCATGGGAGCATCATCAATGATGATCTCTTCGGCTTTCTTAAGTAACTTCAGCCTTTCTCTGTTACTTTTGGTTGCTGCCCGAGCGTCATCCAGGATTTTATCGACCTGGGGATTGTGATACCCGGTATAATTACCGTGACCGGCCATGGAACTGTGGAATAATCCATATAATAAACTGTCGGCATCGGGATAATCTGCAGCCCACCCTATTCTGAAGCATGTCAGTGCTCCCTGTTCCATTTGCTTTTTGTAGTAATCCCAATTCATCGGCTGCAGCTGTATGTTTATTCCCAGGGGTGATAACTGCTGCATGATATTTTCTGCTACCATCTGGTGTCCTTCATCGCTGTTATAGCTTAAGGTTATGGTTTGCAAACCCTTTCCGGCCGGATACCCTGCTTCCTCCAGGAGCTGAGCAGCTTTTGTCGGGTCAAAGATGTAGCCGGTCATTTCACTGTTATACCCTTTGACTTCCGGAGGTATGATGGCTTTATTGGTACGATACCCGTCACTGAAAACACTCTCCACGATATGATTGCGGTCGATCGCGTAGTTTATAGCACGGCGCAGCATATAATTATCATTAAAAGGTTCTTTATTCATGTTAAACCCCAGAGCGTAGATTTCCAGCAGGGGTCTCTCAATAAACTGGTCAGCTTCAATGTTTTTGACTTCTGCCAGGGGTACGGTATCCAAATAATCAAGTTCCCCTTTCAAATAGCTGTCCCATGCGGTCTTCTCGTCTTCAAAAATGGAAAATTCTATTGCGGAAAGATTGGGTGTCCCGCGATGATAATTGGTATTGCCTGTCAATAAAATCTTCTTGTTGTCCTGGTTTTTAACCAGGGTAAATGGTCCAGTTCCTGAGAGTGGTGCTTCTGTTTCCTGCTTAACATCATAGACCCAGAAGATCGGGTTGCTGAGCATATAAAGAAACGCAGAATTTGGTTTGACAAAAGAAATTTTCAGCGTTGAATCGTCAACTGCTTCAATTCCGATCGGAACCTGGCTGCCATTCAATCTCTCGGTAACTCCTTCGATCGACAGGAATAAATTGATGGCACTCCAATCCTTGGCCGAGGAAAAACTTCTTTCCCAGGCTTCTTTGATCTTTTGCGCAGTGACTGGTTGGTTATTATGAAACTTAACCTCTTTTTTGAGTTTGATGGTCAGCGTTTTGCCATCCTTGGAATACTTCCAGCTTTTAGCCAGCAATGGTTTAATATCGCCGCTTTTCTCATCGAAATAAACCAGTCCTTCGTACAATGCAGATCCGAGGAGTTTTTCTTCCTGCTGGGTGATGAGCGCAGGATCAAGTGCATCGACGGAACCGACCAAACCGGCTCTAAAACACCGGGAATCAATACTGCCTGTGTACACAGCGGTATTATACGAATATATAAGAATGCCAATCAGGATCAGCAGCCCTGCTATAGAGCCTGTCAATGCGATCTTGCGAAATGTGAGATACATTCGAACACCCCCCGTTTATAACTGTCCCTTTAAGTTATATTAGACAGGCATTGAATATATTCCTGAAGTTGGGTGAAAGGCTGTTGGAGGAACAAAAAAATGCAGGCTTACGCCCGCATTGTGCGATCCTATTTATATATAGCCAGATAAGCCTGGTAATTTTTCATGACATTTCTTGTATATATTTTTGTTTCTTCAAAGGGTATATGATCAAGCTGTTCGAAACTTCCGTCCCAGGTGCCATCGACGATCCATTGCCTGACCTGCCCTCTTCCCGCATTATATGCTGCAATCATAACCGGGAGGCGTCCTTCAAATTCCTTGTTGAGACTGTTTAAATACCAGCAGCCGTATTGAATATTCGTATCCGGCTCGTGCAGCATTTCAGGGGTGAAGTTTTCTATCCCCCTCTGTTCAGCGATCCAGGCTGCGGTTTCAGGCATGATCTGCATAAGCCCTTTGGCGCCCAATGGCGACTCAGCTGTAGTCTGGTATTTGCTTTCTGCCCTGATGATGGCAAAGACAAGGTAAGGATCCACTTCATTATCATAAGCGGCCTGAATGATCAGATCGCGGTGTGGCTGCGGATAAAATACTGTTATCCATTTTGGAAAGGTAACAACGATCAATAAAAAGACCAGGATAAATAACCAGGCAATTTTTATCAGCTTTTTTCTAGTTATTAATACCAAGTCAAAAACCCCCAGCAGTAAGCTATTTAATATATATGTGGGTTATGTTTGTATTCTTTCGATGTAATTTTTGGTTGCTGCTGCAATTGTTGTTTCAATACTGTGGCGATTGTCGATGACTACGTCAGCCAGACTGGCTTTTTCGTCCAGATCCATTTGAGCTTCGATTCTTTTAATGGCATCTTCCTGACTGATGTTGTCACGTTTCATGAGTCTTTCGATTTGGGTCTCACGATCTACCCATACCACCCATACCTCATCGCAGATCCTTTCCGCATGCGTTTCGTAAAGCAACGGAATTTCCATTACCACGATTGCATCCGGTTTCTCTTTTTTTATGACCCGCAGGTCTTCTTTATATCTTTCTGCGATCCGCCAGTGGGTAATTTGGTTAAGCTCCTGCAGCTTTTTCGCGTTATTGAAAACGATTTGACCCAAAAGATCCCGGTTGATCGTCTCATCACTGTTTAGAATCTCAGTCCCAAAAAGTTTGACGATATCATTCCAGGCTGGTTTATACGGCTGCATAATATTATGAGCCAGTTTATCGGAATCAATAATGATAGCCCCCAGATTTTCCAGGGTCTTGGTCACGGTACTTTTACCGCTTGCGATACCGCCCGTCAAGCCAATAATTTTCATTGGGATCACCGACCTATACAAATTCTAAAATACCGATCATGAGAAATAAAAAGCCGGGAATAAATGATGCGATACCTCGTACGACCTCATTTTTCATGTGTTTCCCTAATTCAATGCCGCTGCTAACTAATATAAATTTTAACACACCTACTATAAGGGCTGTAAACAAAATATCATATCCGGCCATGGCAATCCCGATTCCGGCACCCAAAGCATCAACTGCTAAAGCCAAACCTAGAAAGAAAGCCTCTTTGCGGCTGATTTCACCTGATGCATCCATATCTGCCGCCACCGGCTCTTTTAATATATTAATAACGATCCCCAGCGATTTCAATTTCAAGGTCACCAATGGCTGGTCCTCATCAGCCGGTAAATTATGAAGCCGATCCCGCAAAGCTTTAGATAGAAAAATAAAACCCATTATCACCAATAATAATGAACCAGCCTTGGCCGCGCTCCCGGCCGGTAACACAGCAGCGATCCCCCGCCCCAACAGCATCGAGCAGCTCACTGCCAAAGCAGAAGCCGATGCAATGACCATCAGGGGAATAAAAGTGACCCGGATCCGGTTTATACCATAAGCCAGGCCGGCGATAAAACCATCTGCACTCACTGCCAGAGCAAAGAAAATTACCGGTAATACCTGCAAAATATTATCCTATCCTTTGTACGTAGTTATATACCTACTATATGGATAGAACTTATTAAGTGTGACCGTTTGTATCGTTTTACCCTAACCTACATCTGGCATTTTTCGCAGAAGTGGCTGCCCCTGCCCCCAATGGTTTGTTTGCATATAACTTCCCCGCAGTTTGGGCATTGCTCTTTGT
>CAZNPR010000039.1:4067-14660 GCA_964574965.1 uncultured Syntrophomonas sp.
CCCCCAATGGTTTGTTTGCATATAACTTCCCCGCAGTTTGGGCATTGCTCTTTGTTTTTGCCGTATACCTGCAGGTTGCTTTGATAGCTGCCCTCCTGATTCAAACCGTTGCGGTAATCACGGAATGTGGTACCCTGTGAGTCGATACTTTGCTGCAGCACCTGTTTGATCGCCTGGCATAGCTTTTCAGCTTCGCCGGCGGTTAAGGACCCGGCCGGGCGATCCGGCCTTATCCCCGCCATATATAAAGACTCATCCGCATAAATATTACCGATCCCGCAAACCTGGTTTTGGCTGAGCAGCAAGCTCTTTATAGCAATTTTCCTGTTAGCGATCATTTTATAAAAATTCGCCGGGGTAAACTCTTTCGTAAGCGGTTCAACTCCCATCCGGGTAAAAAACTGTTTTCGGTTTTTGACTAGGTAAAGGCCGCCAAAACGTCGCGGGTCTTCATAGATCAATTTTTTCCCGTTATCCAAATAGATCACGGCATGCACATGTTTAGCTGTAATACCACTGTTTTCGTTAAGCTGATAAAACCTGCCGCTCATTCCCAGGTGGATGATCAGATTGTACCCGGGCCCCAGGATCAATATCAGGTATTTACCCCGCCGGCTGAATTCCTTGATATTTTTGCCCTGTAATCGATTGATCGCAAAGTCGTACCGACGCACGATATCGTCGCGGTTTAATTTGATTGCTTTTATTTTTGCCCCCTGGTTGGCAAGGAGTGATCTTCTGACTGATTCGACCTCTGGTAATTCAGGCAAACAAGTATCTTCCTCTCCTAAAATAATTCGGTCTGTTTCACCCAGGGCGACATGTCATACCAGTCGCGGCCATATTTTATCGATACTTCCAGAGGCACGGTCAACTGGTAACAATTTTCCATACAATCTTTAAGTAATTCGATGACCTGCTCCAATTCTGCTGTCGGCACTTCCAGCACCAATTCGTCATGGACCTGCAATAACATCTCTGCCCTCAGATCCTGTTGCTCTAACTGCTCATAAACTTTGAGCATTGCCAGTTTTATAATATCAGCAGATGTTCCCTGGATCGGCGTATTTAAAGCCATTCGCACTGCAAAAGCCTGGACCATTTTATTTTTGGCATTCAAATCCGGCAAATAACGGCGCCGCTTTAATATGGTTTCCACATAGCCGGTTGCTTTGCCGAACTCAACAATGTCATGCATATACTGCCGTACACCCGGATAACTGTCTAAATAATTATCAATATACTGACGCGCCTCTTTGCGTGATACCCCTGTATCCCTGGCCAAGCCGAAATCACTGATCCCATAAATGATGCCAAAGTTCACTGCTTTCGCCCGGCCCCGCAGTTTACTGTCTACTTTATCCAGGGGAACTTGAAAGATCTCTGCAGCCGTGCGGGTATGAATATCGATTCCCTGCAGGAAGGTGTCGATCAGTGTTTTATCTTTACTGATATGAGCCAGGCTTCTTAAATCGATCTGGGAATAGTCAGCGGAAACCAAAAAATATTTCTTGCTGCGGGCGGTAAAAGCTTTGCGGATACGTCGTCCTTCCTCGACCTTGATCGGTATGTTCTGCAGGTTGGGTTCCACGCTGGAAAGCCTGCCCGTTGAAGTCTGGGCTTGTTTAAATATGGTATGCACTCTGCCGGTATCAGGGTGGATCAGCTCCTGCAAAGCATCCACATAAGTTGATTTCAGTTTGGTCAACTGCCGATAGTCCATGATCAACGGAATGATCTCATGCTCATCATATAATTCTTCCAATACCTCGATTCCGGTGGCATATCCGGTTTTGGTTTTTTTAACGATGCGCAGGTCCAAATCTTCAAACAACACTTTTCCTAATTGTTTCGGGGAATTGATATTGAAATTTTGGTCTGCTAAATGATAGATTTGTTCTTCATCTTTGGCAATACGTTGTGTCAATTCAGTTGATATCACTGCCAATACTGGTTTTTCCACCTGGATGCCGCTGAATTCCATATGGGCTAAAACATTGGAAAGAGGCATCTCAACTTCCTGACACAACTCCTTTAATTCCTCCGGGGTCTGCTGCCATAGATGTGTATAGAGCTGGCTGAGATTAGCTGTCAGCAAAGCATGATCATTTTGTTGAATACTCATGTTTAAGTATTTAAACATAAGTTTATTTAATTCTTCTCCTTCAAAAGAGGGGTCATTAACATAGGTAAGCAACAAGGTATCACCTGCTATGCCCCGCAGTTCGATGCCGCAGCGAAGCAGGACGACCTCAGCAAACTTGGCATTGTGAAGATATTTTTTATAATCAACGCCTTCCAGAAATGGCCTGATCCATTCCAGTTTGAAACTGGTCGTATCACTGATCGGCAAATGGTACACTCTATTCTGTGCTTCCAGATAGATGCCTCTTAATTTAGCCCACATGGGATGGCGATAATCTGCATCCAAATAAAGTACCGTAGGCGAGTCGGGCTCCAACCCGTTTACAAAAGCTGCTGTTTCTTCTTCCGTGGTCAATTGGATCGTTTCGATATCTGCTTCCGGAGTTTCCGGCGCGCTGGCCCCCTGAGCCTGCAAGGCCTTAAAAAAGTTATTGAATTCCAGACGGTGATATAAATCAAGCAGTTGTTCCCGCTGCGGTTCTTTCCTGATATAATCCTTGAACTGACAGGATATATCCATTATGCGGTCGATGGTTGCCAGTTCCCGGCTTAAAAAAGCCTGTTCCCGGTATGTAATTAATTTTTCCCTGAGTTTTTGATTTTCCACGGCTTCAATATTAGCGTATAAGGTATTGATATCCTTAAATTGTTTTACCAGTTTCACAGCAGTTTTAGGGCCGATTCCCGGAACCCCGGGAATATTATCAGAAGCATCTCCCATCAATGCTTTTATTTCAATCATCTGCTGTGGACGAACTTCCCATTTTTCTTTCACTTTTTCCGGATCATAGATTTCTATCTCCGAAATCCCTTTTTTGGTCATCAATACCCTGGTGTTCTCAGACACTAACTGCAGCGCGTCACCATCACCGGTCAAAATGATTACGGGTATTCCTTCTTCTTCTGCCAGTTTGCTCATGGTGCCGATTATATCGTCTGCTTCATAACCCGGGAATTCCAAATAATCTATGTTTTGTGCCCGCAACAGCTCCCGGAGCAAGGCGAACTGCCCGATCAATTCGTCAGGCGGTGCAGAACGGTTGGCTTTATATTCAGTATAGAGCTCGGTACGGAAAGTCTTTTTATCCATATCGAAGGCCACGATCAAATGAGATGGCTTCTCATTTTCCAGAGCCCGGTTCAACATGGTCTGAAATCCATAAACTCCATTGGTATAAATGCCTTCTCTGGTATGAAGCAATGGCAATGCATAGAAAGCCCTGAATAATAAGCTGTTGCCATCCACCAGCATTAGCTTTTGATTTACATCAAACATGATCCAACCACCCATTTTTTTAATTTTTATTTTTAATAATAACATGAACCTATCTTGACCGTTAGATTTTCCAACAAAAAAGCAGGATATGCTCCTGCTGATTATTTTATACTTTATGTCATTTTTTTATTGGTCTTATGGTTTTATTTCCTCAATCAGATAAACCCTTATCGTTGCCTGACCAATTTCCTGATCGATGACCGCCTTGCGGGAAGTCCAGGAAAATAGCTCCTGATTTAACTTTTTCAGTTGTTCTTCATCATTGGCAGTCTTGGCCGCGGTTATCTTCCCATTTAAATCCTGTATCTGCTGGAGTGCCTCCGCATATTCATCTGTCAAAACAGTTTCGTCATGCATAGGTGCGGCGATCATGCCCATAGATTCCAATTCTTTAATGATCCCATCTACCTTATCAGCAGATACTTTCATTTCTACCATCTGCGAGCTGCCGGCGGAAAAGGCTTGCACCATGTTGCTGGTGGCATTTACATCATACCCCGCCTGGTTGGCCTCTGCGATCTGAATGATTTTACCGACTGTTTGCTCCGCACTATCTACTTTTATCTGTGCAGAATAGATGTCAGCAATTTTTACAGCTGGACTTATTTCAGTTGTATTAGCTGGTATCTCTTCCACAGGCTTTACATCAGAAGGAGACACTGTGGGTTTCTTCCCTGGGTCTTTGGTTCCATTGGCATTATCTGCAACATCAACGGTTACATCACCGTTATCCTGACTGTCATTGTCCCAAATCTTGATTTTATTAAGGATATCATTTACTGACATAGAAGGCTTTTTATCTGTTGCTTCTTTCTGTTGTTCATGATAGGCAATGATATTATCCACCGGTAAATAATTGCTGGTGAAAATACCTGCCCCCAATGCGACTACGGCAACAGCAGCGGCGATCCAGCCAGCCTTACTAGGTGTTTTTAAATCTTTGGGCTTAAGAATGGATATCTTTTCATCACTGAGGCGCTGTCTGAGGTCCTGAGCAAAAGTATCTGGAAGCTGCGGGGTATAGAGCCCGTTCATCATTTCTGCCATTGCTTTAAGCTGCTTTAGTTCCTCACGGCAATTTGGGCATGCTGTTAAGTGAGCTTCAATCGCATTATTCTCTTTTGGATCTGTCATTTGATCCATATATGGCGATAATAATTCTTTTATTTGCTCACATTTCATAACACCATACCTCCTTGTTTGCTTAGACGCGCGGTTTAAGGAAAATGTTCCCTGCCATTTATTTTTTTTCGTAATATATTTCGCGCTCTGCTGAGACGGGATTTTACCGTCCCAACGGAAGTATCCAGGACATTTGCTATTTCTTCGTAGGATAATTGCATCATATCTCTTAGAATAATTACGTTTTTATGTTCGGGTTTCATTTCTTTTACCAGGTTCTGTATGTATTGAGCAAATTCTTCTTGTTCGATAATTATGTCCTGCGTGGGCTGCATATCAGCTATTTCTTTGTCTACTGAATCGCCATCTCTGGTGGCCAGCGGTTCATCCAAAGATAAAGGTATGATCCTTCGCTTTCGCCTCCTTAATTCATCCAGGCAGATATTGGTTGCCACACGATAAATCCAGGTACCAAAGCTGGAATCTCCTTTAAATGTTCGCAAGGACCGGAAAGCTTTTAAAAAGGCTTCCTGAGTCATATCATAAGCATCTTCTTCATTGCCCATATAACGATAAGCCAGTGCATATATTTTGTTTTGATAAGGCAAAATCAATTCTTCGAAAGCCAAAGTGTCTCCCTGCAGACTTTGCTTTACCAGTATTTCTTCGGCAAGCATAAAAATTCTCTCCCCTGCTGTTAAGTGAGAATCTCCCTTCATTATAATTGTTCAGCATTTATCCTAAAAATAATTCGCTATGGAACCTTTAAAATCCTTTTGTTTGCAGTCCGCCTTATAATAACACTACTGCAATTTATTAGCACAGTTGCCATTATTGTTGACCTCTGACCACCTGAGCGGCGGTCTTGACAATTGCCTCGCCGCTATTTATAATTATGTTTGCTAACTTGAGGTACTTTTAAGCCAGAGTGTCGGAATCGGCAGACGAGCGCGACTCAAAATCGTGTGCCTTTGGCGTGTGGGTTCGAGTCCCACCTCTGGCACCAACAAGAAAATAGGGGCTTTACGCCCCTTTTATTGTTTTCTGTATCTATTATAACCTAAAAATAGCCCATTTCAAATGAAATACTGCCTGGATTAAAATGGTCTCGGTTGAAAATAGCTGGATGCCTTTTCCGGTAACTGGGATGGTTGTTGTATGGTTTCCGGTTGTTTTCTCTTGAGCAGACCGATTTTTTTATTGAACAGCACTTCACGGCCAAGATACGTTAGTGCAGTAGCAACAGCAAAGGTATAATACGCTGCTTTACTGGCGTTCACCATAAAAGCCCAGGCATCACCGCGTGTAATGTAATCAAAATCAGGCGGCATTTTACTTTTGACTCCGTCAAGATACTGGGGGACCTTTTCATATTTTTCGAATTGGTTTGATCCCGGAAACATGTTCTTCAGACAAAACGGATAGTCTTTGTGTACCAACTGATAATTATATTTATTTACATATTCATTATGAATGGCGATCAGCTCCTGTGAGGGCTTAAAAGAATTATCCAGGATCTTTATAACATATTTATTTTTGAAGTAGTTATTGACTACTTTCGGATTGCATGATGTTGAGACTAAAACAAACCTCTTGATTTTTTCATCAAAACAGGCCGTCTTCATGAACCACCATAAACCAATGACCACAACATTACGCGCGATGTTATTTCCCTGAAAGGCTCTCATCACCATTGCTTCTTCTATCGTGTAAATACAGAACTCATCCTTATACATAATGGAAACCAAATTAAAACCAACTATCTGGCCATTTTTCTCAGCATATACCACGAAGTCACACTTGCCTATGTACTGCCAGAAGTCCTCCTGTGGGATCCATGTGTCTTTCTCAACTGCTTCAAGCCCTGCGATCAAATCATAAGTTCGCTGGGAATTCACCTTCCTGAAATCGACAGCGTAATAATTAAAACCCTTATTGGATACAATCAGGTTTTCTTTTGCATTGATGGGTATTTGCCGGGTTTGATTCCTTACTTGACTCAATATACTTACTCCTCCTTATTTTTTTATTCAACTTCGGGAATTACTTTGGGTGCTTCCCGAAAATGGAATTTCGATCGGGAAAAGATCCTGAGTTGCCGGTATAGGCAGTCTGATCTGGGATAAAGCGGTATCTCATAGGGATTACGCCATGTCCGAAAAGAAAGGTTTCGGGCGAAAATATCCAGATTGGAAACCAATCTGGTGTCATAAGGCGAAACAAATGAAGCGTCTTTTATGATTTCGCCTGGTAAATGCCCGGTATCATGCCATTCTGCACACATTTTCCTTTTCTTTTCATAAAGTCTCTCCAATTGCAGCAAAGCTAAACGGCTGCCCATGGAACTGGCATAAAATTTGGAAGGATCGATCCGGATCCCATATGAGCCTTTATAGACAATTTTGTTGATCCAATCGTTTAACAGCATGAAGCATAATGCTGACCGGGAAAAACTGGATTCCCACCAGGAACCAACTATACGGACATAACTTTCGATCAGCCAATTGGATGAAAACCTGCCCTCTTGCTGATACTGGTCCCGAAGTTCCATCATCTTCCGGTAGATGGCCGTATGATTGGTGGCAATAGCGCCCCCTTCAAAATCGACGATCTGCTTGGTAAAGCTTAAAATAGCATAGTCCCCATACGTGCCCAGTTGTTTTCCCTGGTATGTGGTAAAAAGAGAATGGGCCAGATCTTCGATAACGATCAAGTCGTATTCTCTTGCAATACTGCAGATCCTTTGGATCTGTGCGGGCGTACCATAGGTATGAACGACATAAATAGCCCGTGTGTTCTCTGTTATTGCCTTTACGATCAGATCCGGATCTATATTCAGTCCGGCTGCCTCTGCATCAACCGGTACCGGAATCGCATTGGCCGCTTCAACGGTATGTTTTATAACGGGGCAGGTATAAGCCGGGATAATAATCTCGGCAGGCTTTTCCCAGCCATACGCCTTGATGAGAAGAAAAAATGCATTTCTTGAAAATGCAGTTATCAGAAAATGCTTTATAGGAATGAGATCACCCAGCTTCTTTTCAAGTTCTTTCACAATCGGCTTTTCTTTCAGTCCTATAACCTCCCTCATGTAATCCTTTATTTGAAGTGATCCTGCCCGCCATGATCCAATAATAATAAGCGCCAATAAGTGCACGCAGCAGAAGTACAGATACTGAATAAGCCAGACTGAAAGCAAGGATTTGCGGCTGTGATCCGTAATCCTTAAAAAGAAACAGCATGGCTGCCTGTGAGGTTCCCAACCCGAAAGGGGAAACCGGAATACTAATGATCAGTAATATGATTGGTACATAGGCAATTAGTGTAATAAAAGGAATATCCATGCCGAAGGCTTTCACGGCCGCATAAAAAAACAAAACATAAGTAAAATAGTAGCCGGTTCGATAGATCGTATTAAGCAGATAGACCTTCAGGGAAGAGTCTACAAATGATCGCATCAGAACGGCTTTTTTTAACCGGTTGACGAAACTGATATTGGAATGCTTGACCATCCCTATCGCCAGAATGGTAAGACAAATTATCAAGATGCATATAATCAGCCCTTTGCTTAACCAGGGCAGGGACATTCCCAGTAAGGGGTAACCTGCCGCGGCTAAAAGCAGCAAAGCGATCTGATTGATGTAATTGTAATAGATCATAATGGCAGTCCCCTGCAGCAAGGGGATCTGCCTGGTTTCTTTCAGGAAATAGATCACACTTCCCATACCCAGGGTGTAATCGACCACCAAAATCAGGTAAGAGGCTCCTCTGATGACCATGCTCTCTGCAAATGAAAACTTATAGCCGAAGTTTTTCATCAGGGCTTGAAGATTTTGCGTATCTACCAGAAAAGAGAGATAAACAAAAATCAGTAAAGCGGGAATATAGACCGACAACTGAGCATTTGCCAGAGCTTTGATCAATGATTGGGGTTCTATTCGCCAGATCAGGAAAACTAAAACAGAACTACCGATTATCCAGGGGATCAATTTTGAAATTAAGTTTTTTTTCTTCCCGGAGTTTACTGCCCGGGTTATCATGTCATGACCCGCAATGATCTTATCCAACTCGTTTTTTACCTACTCTTGATTCGATGGCTTTGCGTTTGATGCTGTTGGTTTTGATCTCATCCACAAAATCGACCCTGATCGTAACTGGTTCACCAAAAACTTTTCTTAAAGCATCCACCAGTTCTGTCAAATGCTTTTCCTGGTACTCCTTGCCTTTTACGAACTCGATCACGATCAATCCCGGTTCCTCTTGAATGACCTTAAACTCCTCCATTAAATGCAAATGCTTTTTAATATTTTTTGTAAAGGTATTCAAGATCTTTAATGATGATAAATATCTCCCGCTGGGGAGAATGAAACTGTCATCGGCTCTTCCGTTGAATTCTTCTATAATGGGATAAGGTAAACCGCAAGAGCAGGTTTGCGTGCTCTCTCTGCCCAAGTCTCCGATACGATAGCGAATGAATGGCATAGCCGGACTTCTGGTGGTAGTTAAATAAATTTCTCCCTCTTCCCCAGGTTTTACGGGATCGCCGCTTTTATCCAGGTATTCGACCCAGACATTATCAATAAACACATGATACTTGCCTTTTTTGCATTGGGACGCGACCATCCAGGTTTCTTCCGTTGAGTATTCATCATAGACCGGGCAATTAAAGATATGAGAAATCAATTCACGCTGATCCTTATTGGATAGTTCAGAGTTTAGTCCGATAAATTTTGGCCGGATCAATTTTAAATCTTCCGGGGTCATGCGCATGGCTATCTCATAAATCAAAGATGCATAACCGATCAGTAAATCAGGTTTCATTTTCCGCAGCATTGCGATCTGCTCATCTACCGGGATCGTAGAAGGAATATGTTCCGTACGGAAAAAGGGACCGATCCGTGGATATTCGATAGGCGTATATTTTATATACACCAATTTGTGCCAGGGACGGTAACCTATCATGGTGTATAAACGGACACCTGTGGCAATATAAAAAGCAAAGGTCGCTTTACTGAAAATAAATGGCAGTGATCTTCCGGTTGAACCCGTAGTAGCAGAGTAATGGCACTGGTTAATATCATATTGTTTCGAGATGATCCCTTCAGGAAACTGTTCACGTATTTCATCTTTTGTGATCACAGGCAGCTTTTGCAGATCCGCAAAAGTTCTGATACTCTTCATATCGACTCCGTATTCATCATACTTCTTACGATAATAAGGCACGTTGGCATAAGCCATCTGCACCTCTTTTATTACTCTCCTTTCCGCATTTCGTAATATGATCCGGTGAGACAACAAATTATTGATATGAACTTGTATGACCGAGATTCCTAAATTAAAAATAAAATTATTCATATCCAATATTTTACATTTTAATTTTGCGATTCCCTAATCGGAAAATAAACTTCCACGAACGATTTGATTGGTTTTGAATAAATTATCTCACCCAATTTCCATTTATTGTTATTTTTTGTTATCATCTCCTATTTTATTTCAGTCAAATAAATATAGTAGAATGATGAACAATTTATGATGACTTATTTGATTATTTTTAACACTTGTGGTCCTCGACCGGTAAAGCCGGATCACTTTGATCCTCTTAAACTACCTGGCAGAAAGGAATTCTATGTTGGCTGACTATTATAAGAAAAGCTCCGCATACATGCTGGAAACAGACTTAGATTACTCGCCTAAACGTTTGAGCCGTCCTCTCTCCATTGCATCCCGTATATGGATCGCATCTGATTTGGTCAACCCTCCGGTTTGGACTACGATTGCAGTTGAAGGTCATGGTCTGCTGGATGCTCAAAAATTAAGAAATGCGATTAAAATCGCATCTCAGGCCAACCCAGGCAGCCGGCTGGTGCTAAGGGGAAATCTTTTCCGGTCTCGTTGGGTCGATTCAGGCAGTTCTCCTTTATTGACCGAGATCGAAAACAGCACCTGGGATGGTATGAGTTCGAATGGTCTTAAGTCATTGTTAAAAACGTATGACGTTTATCGGGGCCCGACTGCTGAGGTATTGATTTTTTATGGCGAACCGCTGCGCA
>CAZNPR010000040.1:0-8042 GCA_964574965.1 uncultured Syntrophomonas sp.
CATTGTGGTCTTCGGTCAAGTGTCAATCTTTTTCCTCCTGATCAGGCAGGATCCTGTGCCTTTCCTTATCCGCCCGATTTTTTTTGCCTGCTGGCTCCTTAGCTGAAAAACAGCAGGCAGGCCATAACCAAAAAGGAATGGGTGAAAAAAACCACGGCACTGATCCGTTCCACCCGCCATTCAAATAGCTGTTTGAGCACAATGGCCCCTTTAAAAAATTTGGCAAAATTATTGATGGTGCTGAAAATATGCAGGGTCTCCAACAGCACCAGAGCACCGGTAAATGCGAGCAATAACAAGTTATCTATCAGCAGGAAGGTCAGTACGAAATAAATGATTTCCACCAGGACGGCGGCGGTGATCAGATACCACCATTGCCGGCGGGCACCAGCACCGACACTGATCATCCAGTCAGCCAGGGCAGCCAGCATTTCCTGTTCAAACGCCAGATGCGTCCCTTTAAGGATACGCACAAAATACAAGCTGTAAAGGAAAAATATCACCGCGGCCAACGTTCCTAAAATGATCGCCAATTTGCATCACCTTTCCCATGGAGCAAGCCTAAACGCTCTGCGAGAATTTCATTTTCTCCCTTGCCGCTCTGATTTCATTGACGACAAACATCCGGTCCTCCTCGCGGTGGACATAGTCCAGCTGATCGACCTGCAGCGTCAACATCCGGCCATTGTAGTTTTTGTAATTTTCTTCATAAAACTTGTTGAGAGTATCCCAGTATTCCCTTTCCACGTCCACTTCATCCTCACGTCCCCGCTGGTGGATGCGGCGGATCGCTTCATCGGTATTGACCCGAAGATAAACAAGCAGTTTGGGCGGATCAACATGCTCCAGCATGGTGTGCAGCAGGTTATTGTAAACCGCGTATTCTTCCGGCAGCATATAGCCGTAAGCCAGGTACATGCGGGCAAAGATCTTATCGGAATAGATCGAACGGTCCATGACCGCATTGCCTACTTTCATAGCCTGACGGTACTGTTTGAAGCGGTTGGTCAAAAAATTGGTCTGCATGGAAAACGCCCATTTGGGCCGGTCATGGAAAAATTTGTTCAAAAGCCGGTTCTGATCTTCAAACATTTCATTGAACGGCTTGAGGCGGAATTCTTCACATAAGATCTTGACCAGACTGGATTTGCCTACTCCTGTGACTCCGTCAATAACGATTTCTACATTACTGGCTTTTTCCAAATCGTCCTTCTCCCTTCCAAAACTTCCCCGGGTAAAAATTCTACATTCAAGGCAGAAACCCCTGCCATCGTTTCTGTTTTATCCGGTTGCTGATACAATATAGATGTCATGAAAAGGCAACCTCAAACTAATACTAACGCAAAAGTAAAAGGAGGTCTAGTTTTGGCTATGAAAAAACCCCGGGCAAAACATCTATTGATCCTCATGCTATGCGGTTTTATGCTGTTGGTTTCCGCCTGCAGTCCCACCGGCGGCAATAATGGGAATCCCAACGGCAATAGCAGCAACAACGATGATAATGGGGACAAGGACCAGACACCAACCTACAGCGTCAGTGATTATTTGCCTCTGGAGGCAGGCAGTGAGTGGGATTATTTGGGGGAAGGAAACGAGTTTGCTTCCTATAAACTGAAAGTATTGTTCCAGCAAGACAATCTGACGCAGCTAAGCCGCGACAACGGAGGCACAGTGATGGCTTTGATCTATAAGACCGAAGCGGATAAGATCGTACAGATCTATTCCCAGGAAGAGTTCTACGATGAAACCAATATCCTTGATACCCCGGCAGATGAATCGGAAATCATTCTGCAGGCCCCCTTTACGGTGGGAGCCAGTTGGGAAGCCACTGACCGGGTATATACCATCGAAGCAACAGATGAAACCGTGACCGTACCGGCCGGTGTCTTTGAGCATTGCCTCAAAGTCGTTTCTACCTTCCCCGGTTCCAATCACACTGTTACCGAATATTACGCTCCAGGTACCGGAATGATCCGAAGCGAATTCAGCGACGGGGAGAACCAGATCACATCGTCTTTGCAGTGATGCGTGAGGGGCTAGGGACTAGGGGCTAGGGGCTAGGCTTGAGGCGAAAAGTTGGAAAGTTGAAAGTCGGAACGGAACCAGGGGCTAGGAGTTAGGCGTGAGGTGTGAGGAGAACGCAAGCCGGTATGGTTAAAATAAGCGCAGGGAGGTAAAGGCGGTTAAACCCGAAACCACTCAAATAGTGAAAAGCCTCCTCAGCGTAACTGCTATAAGCCTTTCCACAAGCGTAAGACCGGGCCCAAGCGTTTTTAACCATACGGCTTGGTCAGCTTTCAATTATAATAGGGGCAGTTTGCCTAAAAGGCTGACTGCCCCTAATAATTAACTTTATTTTCCGTTCGTTTGGACTTTAGACAACCGGACTCTTTGTCCTGTCTCCTGTCCCCTGTACACTGTTACGGGGTTGGTGCCTGAGGCATTGCCGGTAATTCAGTTATCATTGCATCGGCTGGTATTTCAAACAGTTTCGGGTCCTGCGCCCCGATGTTGAAATTCTTGTATTCGATGACCGCATTCTGGGCTGGTACTTCGACTCTGACCGGCATGCCAATATCTTTGCGCAGCCACATCTTGGTTTCCACTTCCCCATCTGTACTGGTCACCACCAGGCAGTCGACACCGTCCACTTTTTCATCGCCGACTACTTTCATTTTGGCTGAATCTTTTTCAGCCCAGGCATTGGGAGCTTCGACTTCCTGCTGGGGAGCAGTCGTTTTCATCGCGGTATTATTGACAGGATCATATAAATATACATCTCCTGCTGCATCAATAATGGTGATCATCTTCGCGCCCATGGCATCCATTTCCATTCTGCTTTTCTTGCCGCTGATATACATTTTGCTGGTAGAATTCATTGGATTATCCCCGCCGACGGTCATAACCATATCGAAGGACAACTCGGCTGCCCCTTTGGCATTGGCCATAAGTTTTTCCAGAGGATCACTGCTGCTATCTGCCTGCTGCTGAGCTGCCGGCTGATCAGTTGGCGCTGACGTCTCTTTCTCTCCTCCCCCGCCGCATGCTGTCAAAGTCAATGCCAGCAAAGCGATCGTGATCAGTAAAACGATCCATTTTTTCAATTCCCCTACCCCTTTCTAATTTTTTTCTTCTGGCAACAAACTACCAATTCCTTGGTGACCTGTCAATGATTTTCGTGAAGGGGGAGGAGTGAGGCGACTCGCAAGTCGGTATGGTTAAAATAAGCGCAGGGAGGTAAAGGCGGTTAAACCCGAAACCTCTCAAATAGAGAAAAGCATCCTAAGCATAACTGCCATGCGCCTTTCCACAGGTGTAAGACCGGGCCCAAGCGTTTTTAACCATACGACTGGATCAGCTTTCAATTATAAGAGGGGCAGTCTACCCAGTTTAGGTAAGCTGCCCCTATAAATACCGCCTTATTTATAATCAATTTTGACTTTATACCTCACGCCTCACTTAGTTATCCCAGCTTGGCGTTGAGTTCCTCCACGGCCTGATGCAGGTCGGTGACCAGGACATAGTCTGCCAAGGTGTTCATGGAAGCGTTTTCATCAGTATTGATGGAGACGATGGTTTTGGCATCCCGGATGCCTACCGTGAACTGTACCTGACCGGAAATTCCCAGCAGGATCGCCAGTTTGGGTTTGCATTTCTTGCCTGAAAGACCGATGATCCTCTCTTCTGAAAGCCATTTCTTATCGGTGGCTACAGGCTTGCTGCAGGCGACTTCGCCGCCTAAGGTTTTCGCCAGTTTTTCCACTGCCGGCAGCTGATCCGCGTCTTTTAGTCCTTGCCCAACAGCAACCAGCACTTCGGCAGCTTCTATATCCACATTGTCCCCGCTTTTTGGTCTGACTTCAGTCAATTTTATGGTGGCCGCGGGAACATTTACCTCCAGGGCTTCCATATTGCCGCCTGCTCCGGTGGCAGCTTCAAATGAGCGGGGCATAAAAGCGATGACTTTCTTATCGGTGTTGATGGTCTGAACAGCTACGGTAGCTCCACCCAGCGCATTGCGCCGGCACTTGACCACACCACCTTCGGCTGTGACCTGATTGACATCGGTCAGGCATCCGGCTCCGGTCAACTGGGCCAGTCGCCCGGACAGTTCCTTGCCACGGCGGTTGGAGGTCAAAAATATCATGTCGGCATTTACTTTGGACGCAGCCTGGGCCAGGACCGCAGCTATCACTGCCACATCAGCCAACACGATTCCTTCATGATCGATCTTTAATACATCCACACCGGCATCGGCCAAAACCTGAGCCTGGGTATCATTGTTGATGGTGACTGCCTTGAGCTGGTCTGCATTAAGGCTGCGGGCAGCTGCTGCCAGTTCCAGGGCGAAATTATCCTGATCACTGTATATCAGTATTGCTGTCATTCTCATTACCTCCCGATCAATGCTTCACTGCTGAGGGCCTGGATCAGCTCATCAACACTTTTTACCACGATACGTTTCCGTTCTGTTTCAGGAGCCAGGTTACTTATGGTGTCTATTTTCCCGGCTTTGATCTCCAGTTTCAGTTCATCCGGTTCCACGACTTCCTTGGGTTTGCGGCCGGCCTTTAAGATCTGGCTGACGGAAGGGATGCGCGGTTCATTGATGCCGGCTATAACCGTGACCACTGCCGGCAGCGTCATCTCCACAACTTCCTCGCAGTTTTCCAGGGAACGGGTAACAACCGCTTTTCCGCCTTCAACAACGATGGAGCTGGCGTAACCGACCTGGGGCAGATCTAGCAGAGCCGCCACCCGGGAACCTACCTGCCCGGAATAGTTGTCACCGCTGCCTTCCCCAAAAAGGATCAAATCAGGGGCATCTTCCATCTGTTTTAACGCGGCTGCCAGAATTTCAGCGATCATACTGCTTTCCGCATCTTTAAGCTGATCGTCCAGCACCAGATAACACTGGTCAGCGCCGGCTGCCAGCGCTTCCTTTACGGTATCTTCGACATTCTCATCACCGGCTGATAATACGGTGACCTGCGCGTCCTGCTGCTCCTTGATCTGTACGGCTGCTTCCAGTGCGTTTTTATCAATGCTTCCCAGTGTCAAAGGCACATCTTCAAAAACCGGCTGCCGATTGCGAATTCTTATCTGCTGTAAATCGGGGATCTGTTTCATCGCAACTACGATATTCACTCTTTTTCCCTCCTGTTTGCTTATTTACTTTTATTTTATCCAAAGCGGAACTGAACGCCTTCTCCGCCGGCCGGGTAATTCCATTCCAGCAGTTCCGGTCCGCAGGCCAGACGGCAGGTTCCACATTCCAAACATCCGTCGATGGTCAATTCCACTTCTCCTTGGTCGTTGAGGCTGTAGAGCCCAGCCGGGCATACATAAACCGCTTGCTTAAGCCGCGGGTCACGTTCTTTGCCAGCTTTGATCTCAATGTGCCGGTGCTCATTATGCTTAAAGACATTGCGGCCCAGTTTTTCTTTTAACCCTAAAACTTCGCTCATATCTTCATCACCTTCCTCATATCGCCGGCCATAGCCCATAGCTCACTTAAGCTGAGGTAGCTTCTGACCGTGGGATAGATCCGCTTTTTCGGTCCGGCGGGGATCTCGTAGATATCTTTCATCATGCTGCCCACCATTTCCGGATATTGGTTGAAAAAGCGCGGGGTGTCCAAAGCCTGTGGTGCATCCTTAAAGCTGACAAAATCCTGCATAACAAAACTGTCATCCAGCAGCTTTTTGTAAATGGCCAGATTGGCGGCGCTGAAGTCTTGTTTTTCTCTGGCCTTTAAAACAGCCTGGGCGGCGTAATAGCCTGAAGCCAGCGCATACTCCATACCACGAACGGTTATTCCAATATTCATAGCCATTCCGGCTGCATCTCCGGCAACCAGTATGCCATCGCCGAAGAGCTTCCCCATGGCCTTCAGGCCACCTTCCGGAACGGCATGGCCAGCATATTCTGCCGTATTGCCGTCTTTGATCAGCCGGGCAATCTCCGGGCGCTGTTTGAATCTATCCAACAGGTCAGGGGCAGCGGTTTCACCTTCCATCAGATCCTTGATCCCAACTACGATCCCTAAACTGATGCTTTCTTTATTGGTATACAGGAAGCCGCCGCCGAATTTACCCTGGGTCACTTCTCCCATGAATAAACGGGCTGCTCCTTCGTCTCCTTCCAGGTTGAAACGGGCTTCGATGACTTCCCGGGGCAGTTCGATGATCTCCTTGTAACCCACCGCATAGTCATGGGGATTTCCGGGCTTTCTCAGGCCGGCTTTTTCAGCGGTAAGAGATAAAACCCCGTCACAGGCAATAACTACATCAGCATGCAAGGCATCATCACCGGCCATTACCCCAATGACCTGACCGTTTTCCATGATCACATCATCGACCCGGCTTTTGGTTACCATCTGGACTCCCTTACGCTCAGCCTGCTTGGCAAACCAGCGGTCAAACTTGGCCCGCATGATGCTGTAACTGTTATAAGGTTCCTGTGCCAGTTCACTTCCGCTGTAATCGATGGTCACTGAACGATCCGCAGCCATCATGACCACCTGCTCGTGGGCAATAAACCTTTCAAAAGGCGCCTTTTTCCATAAGTCCGGGAACATTTCCCGCACCGGGTTAACATACAGACGCCCGCCGGTAACGTTTTTCGCTCCGGAATAGTCCCCTCTTTCCAGCAGCAGCACTTCTTCCAGGCCTGCATCAGCCAGGGTATAGGCCGCTGCCAGGCCGGACAGCCCTCCACCTACAATAATGGCGTCAAACCTTTCTTCCACTTTATGCACCTCATTTCATACCTGGTGTTTATAATCTGCCGGAACCTATAACCCAGGCTCAGAGCAAATGATCCGGAAGATCCGCAGCGCTTACAAGATCAAGGCAGGAAACCACCGTTATAGGTAGTTGTCATTTGAGTATCGATGGAGCGAAGCTTCCGGGTCAGGCAGTTCATTTCTTTATTAACGTCAGGAATGGGAACCTGAGTGGTCCCCATCCTTAAGCAGTTAACTTATTTCATTCCTAAAATAACGCCGGCGACAATCATCTTCTGCATATCTGAAACGCCTTCTACCTGGGAACCCATAATGGAGTCGCGATAAATACGTTCCACTTTATAATCTTTCATCAAACCGTATGAACCATGCACATTCATGCACATACGGGCGGTGTTGATCATTTCTTCACAGACGAAATCTTTGGTCAAAGCAGCTTCCTTGGCAAACTGCATCGGGTCTTTCATGGTATCAGCCAGGAATCCCAACCGATAGACCAGCCATTTGGCCGCTTCATATTTTTCGGCGATGTTGGCAATATTGACTTTGGTGGTGGGGAACTTGGCGATCGGTTCATCCCGGTGGGTCTTTTCTTTGGCGTATTTGATCGCTTCTTTGTAGCTGGCCAGAAGTCCGCCCAGAGCTGTGGAACTGACGCCAACTTTTCCATAGGAGATCCCCATCTGCAGGATCGGATAGCCAAAACCGGGCTGCCCTAAAACATTTTCCACCGGCACTTTGACATCTTTCAGATAGACATCCAGCAGCGGTCCGCCATGCATGCCGATCTTTTCCCAGGGTTCGGAAATCGAGTATCCTTCGCAGAATTTATCAACGATAAACGCAGTCACTTTGCCGCTTTCAGTCTCTTTGGCAAAAAAGACCAGAGGACCAGGGAAGCCGGCATTGGAGATAAAGCGCTTGGTTCCGTTCAGGATAAAAGAATCGCCGTCTTTTACAGCAGTAGAAGCTATCTGTTTGGGGTCTGAACCAGTGGCCGGCTCAGTAAAAGCAAAAGAAGCTATGTGTTCGCCTCTGCAGCATTTAGGCATATATTTCTTTTTTTGTTCTTCGGTACCGAATACTGAAATGGCTCCCAGGCCCAAAGTATGGGCTGATATGATCATGGCTATGCCGGATGAAGCTGAACCCAGCTGTTCCATGGCCAATACATAACTGGAATATCCCGACCCTGCTCCGCCATATTCTTCAGCAAAGGGAATCCCGAACATGTCCAGCTCACCTAAACCGGTAAGGATCTCTGCAGGGATGGCGTTTTCCTGATCGATCTGCT
>CAZNPR010000040.1:8142-14557 GCA_964574965.1 uncultured Syntrophomonas sp.
TCACCTAAACCGGTAAGGATCTCTGCAGGGATGGCGTTTTCCTGATCGATCTGCTGGGCTGCCGGTTCGATGAATTTTTCTGCAAATTCCCGCGCTGCTCTTTGAATCAACTCTTGCTCTTTGGAAAGATTAAAATCCATTCTTTTCACTCCTCCTCTTAAATCACTCCGTTATTACGATTACAAACATTTAAATTTTGTAATACTCATGTTTCAATTATATTTTCATGCCGCATATTTTTCAAGTAAATATATTTGACAATAATCAAGACATTTCGAACTCTTTTAAGAAAAAAATTGCCATCTTAAATAAGATGGCAAAACGGTTCGCTTTATTAGCCGGTGATCAGGGCTGATAACACCAGAGGATCTACCTGCGCCCCTTGCTGATCGAAGACCCGCATGTTACCGCCGGATATATCATCGATCAGGATGATTTCCCCATCGGCACGGCCAAATTCAAATTTGATATCATATAGTTCCAGCTGACGGGTTTTCAGATCGGCTTTGATAATGGCTGCGATTTTACGGGCTTCTGTTTTTATGGTGATATATTCTTCCGGTGACAAGATCCCCAGTTGATCCAGAGCTTCTTCGGTAATTAAGGGGTCCCCCCGGTCATCATCTTTTAAAGTGATCTCCACCAGAGCATCCAGCGGTTTTCCCAGTTCACAGTATTTGCCGTACCGGCGGACAAAACTGCCCCAGGCCACAAACCGGCAGATGATCTCCAAACCAGAACCGAAGGTATCAGCCGGCTTGACCACCATGGTATTCTCTTCGATGTTGGAGTCAATGTAATGCGTCTTTATGCCCTGCTGATTTAACAGCTCGAAATAGTAGCGGGACATCTTGAGCGAGGCTTTGCCCATGCCGGGCAGTTCTCCCATGATGTTGTTGGCTCCCGGGTCGATCTGCCCGTTTTCTCCGGTCACATCATCTTTTAAAATCAGAACATACAGACCGTCATCACGTTTGAAAACACTTTTGGTTTTTCCTTCATAGACATGCTGCATTATAACCCCTCCGTTTTATTTTTCTTTATATAGCATTGACTGCGTGTTTACTGCGCAGTTTGGAAATCGACCGGTCCAGTCCGTCAATGGTAAGTTCCTCCATGGGGAATATTTCGGAGATCTTGTTGATGGACCATGCTCCGTCAGTCCAGTCCCAGAATTCTTTGCTGATCGGATTCAGCCATACCGAATACTCAAAATGATGCCTGAGTCTGCGCAGCCAGTCGATCCCCGGTCTGTCATTATACTGGCCCCATTCGATGACGCCCCCTACCCTGGTCAGTTCCGATGGTGCCATGCTGGCATCCCCGACTATGATCACCCGATAGTCCTGACTATAGGTCTTCAGCACGTATTCCGTATCAGTGAACTCATCGTTGCGGCAGTGGGAATTATGAAAGAGCCAGTCATAAATACAATTATGGAAATAAAATATTTTCAGATCCTTGAAGTGGGATGATTTATTGACCGCAGTAAACAACTGATTGCATAAGCGGCTGTAGGGGACCATGGATCCGCCGGCATCCATTAAAAGCAAAACTTTGATGCCGTTTTCTCTGGGCCTCTCCCAGACTAGTTCCAGGCGCCCGGCATTATCACAGGTTTTATCAACCGTGGCATCCAGATCCAGATCGGTTTTGGCACCTTCCAGGCGGGTGGTCAAATGGCGCAGCCGGCGAAAAGCAGTTTGAAACTGTCTGATGCCCAGGGTCTCGTCAGTGCGGAATTCCTGGAAGCGTCTCTCCCCGGCTACTTTTACCGCTGACATGTGCATGGATTCTCCGCCGATGCGGATGCCGCCCGGATGATATCCCGAGTGGCCAAAAGGAGAGGTTCCGCCGGTCCCCACCCATTTATTACCGCCATGGTGCTCGCCGTCCTGTTCGGCCAGCCTTTCTTCCAGCATGCGCTTCAGTTCATCCAGATCCAGCTGGTGATGATTGCGGCGCATTTCCTCGGTTATTTCCAGTTGCGGCAGTTCTTTATCCAGCCATTCCCAGATCTTGTCCGGCAGCCCTTCCGGGGTTTCAATGTCCCGGAAAAACGTGGCGAAAGCCAGGTCAAACCGGTCATAATGCGCTTCGGTCTTAACCAGGATCGCCCGGCACAAGTGGTAAAATCCAGTCAGGCTGGCGCCTCCCATGCCTGCTTCCAGGGCTTCCAGGAGGCTGTCCCATTCGTTCATGGAAACAGGGATACCAAAACTCTTTAAAGTATAAAAGAAATTCGTAAACATTTATATTTCTCCCGTGTTGCTACTGACGGTAACGATTTAAGGAACTGCTGATATAGGTCCGGCCGGTGGTCTGATTTTTGTTATAAAGCCCGTTTAACAAGGTATCCAGATCCTCATTTTTCTTTAGTAAAACGCCTAAAAACGGAAGATCTTCCTTGATCTTGTCCGGTTTGATGCCGCCTACTACCAAGGCCTGCAGCCAGTCGATCAGTTCACTGGTGCTGGGGCGCTTCTGCAAATGGGGAACTTCCCTTAACATATAGAACGTTTCCATCGCCTGCTCCAGTAGTTTTTTCTCCAGCCGGGGATGATGTACTTTAATGATTTCTTCCATGCCCTTGGGGTCAGGAAAAGCAATGTAATGGAAAATACAGCGGCGCAGGAACGCATCGGGCAGTTCTTTTTCCGCATTGCTGGTAACGATCACGATGGGTCTGGTTTTGGCGGTGATAGTTTCTTTGGTCTCCGGGATATAAAAACTCATCTGGTCAAGTTCCCAGAGCAGGTCGTTGGGGAACTCCAGGTCGGCTTTATCGATCTCGTCGATCAAAAGCACCACCTGCTCCTCAGTATTTAATGCTTCGCCCAATTTCCCAAGCTTGATGTACTGTTTGATATCGGCCACATTATGATCGCCAAATTGGCTGTCATAAAGCCGTTGCACCGTATCATAAACATACAGTCCTTCCTGGGCTTTGGTGGTGGATTTGATGTTCCAGATCAGCAGGGGTTTTCCCAGTGAATCAGCGATACTTTGCGCCAGCATGGTTTTGCCCGTTCCTGGTTCGCCTTTGATCAGCAAAGGCTTCTGCAAGGCGATGGCTATATTAACGCTGTTTCTCAGCTCCTCAGATACTATGTAATCGCTGGAACCATTGTACATATCGTTGAATTTGGCCATTTTTATAATTCCTCCAGTAAAATAAAATAAATCGGCATCTGGTAGTGCCAATCATACCTAACACATCTTAGCAGAAATACAATTGCCCGTCAACGTCGCTAATCTCCCTTCATCCCTTATATTACCGGACTTTAAGCGTATTATTTCGAAGCGTATTTTCCGGCAGCGTAACCAGTGGAAAAGGCTGCCTGCAAATTAAATCCTCCTGTATAGCCATCAATATCCAGCACTTCTCCGGCAAAAAACAAGCCTTTGACGATTTTAGATCCCATGGTTTTCGGATCCACTTCTTTTAAACTGACCCCGCCGGCAGTTACGATGGCTTCCCCGATAGGCCTGGTCCCTTTAACGGTAACGGTTAGACTTTTCAGCAGCTTCACCAGGGCCCGGCGCTGGGTCCGGGTAATGGAATTGACGGTTTGTCCGGGATCAATGCCGCTTAATTCGATGATCACCGGAATCAGACTCTGGGGCAGCAGATCATTTAAAGCATTCTTATATTGCTTGCGGGAGTACTGGACAAAATCACGGTCGATCCTTTTTTCCAGCGCTTCTTCGCTTAAGGCCGGTTTTAGATCAATGCTCACTTTCACCTGATGGCCGGGATTCTTATATAAATATTCGCCGATATCACGGCTCATACTTAACACGATGGGTCCCGAGATGCCGAAATGGGTAAAGAGCATCTCCCCAAAATCCTGATTGATTCTGCCCCCGTCAGGTTTATATGCGGTCAGCTGTACGTTTTTCAGGCTCAAGCCTTTAAGCTGCTTTACCCAGCTTTCAATGGTTTCCAGCGGTACCAGACCTGGCCGGGGCGTAACGATTTGATGGCCGGCTTCTTTCGCCAATTGGTATCCGTCTCCGGTGGAACCGGTGCCCGGATATGACATGCCACCGGCAGCAATGATCACCGCCTGGGCCGGCAGCACTCTGCCGGCAGTTTTTACACCTGTCACTTGCCCTGCCTGGGTCACCAGACCCTCGGCTCGGCTTTTGTATATGATTTTTACCTGGAGCTGCTGCAGGTTTTTCCGCAGCGCATTGACCACATCTTCAGCCTTTTCCGAACAGGGAAACACCCGGTTGCCCCTTTCAACTTTACAGGGCACGCCACGCTCAGCAAAAAATTCTATCAGGTCCTGATTGGAAAATTCGTGTAAGACACTATAAAGGAAACGCCCGCTGTTCCCGGCATATCCAGTTAAAAATAGTTCTCTCTCCAGTGATGATGTCAGATTACAGCGTCCCTTGCCGGTAATTTTAAGCTTTTTCCCGGCTTCAGCCTGTTTTTCCAGCAGCGTCACCCATGCGCCCTCTTGCGCTGCTTTGATCGCTGCCATCATGCCCGCCGGTCCTGCACCGATTATAATGATATTTTTCACGATGATATCCTCCATCTAACGATAAGACGAATTTATTGTGAATCGTCTTATTTTTTGTTACAATAAAATCTGTTGTATTCATTATTATCATTGTTATAGATTCATTCTATAAGAAACGGAGGGAATTTGATATTGGATACCCCTAAAAAAGCTGGCTTTCCCAAAATATTGCCCGTACTTATTGTGGTCATCCTGGCAGCTATGTATTACATTGCAGCATATTATCCCGATCTGGGGCAAGCAAAAGGCCCGGAAAAAACCGTGGATAACTTTTATGCTTCCTACATAAATAGTGATTACCAGGGAATGGCGGAAAATTTGAGCGTATTCTGGTCCTTACAGTTTCTGCCCCAGTACAGCGGCAGCAAGCCTTCAGAACTGATTGCCCAGCGGGATGTGATCGAAAAAGAAACCGCTGAGCTTTTGTCTTCCACTACCACCAACATTGAGACCGGATTAAAAATCGAAGTGCAGAAGGAATACACCAAAGAGTGGAAAAATACTGCCATGGTCGTTTATGCAGGATCACTGGGCGAAGAAGAATTAGGCCGGGAAGTGGCTCTGTTGGTCAAGGAAAACAAGCAGTTTTACCTTTATATGTGGATGCCTTTTGAGGATGATGCCTCACTATCAGCGCTGGAAACCGATTTCAGCAAATTCGATACCTACTATACTGAGGTTTTGGCCAAAGATCAGTGGTAACATACGGCATAAGAAAAGCCCGCGATCAAAACGTACCCTTTGTACGTTGATTGACGGGCTTTTTGACATAACGATGAGATTCACATGCAAAAATCGGTCTGGTTAGCCTTGTTCAAGTTGGAGAAGTCCCGAAGTATTCACAAACACCTTTTGCCCCGCCTTGATGTCAACCTTATCTTCCAGTTGACAGCGGCTGGCCACGATAGCACCGGTGTCGATGATAACCTGTGTGCCGATATGGCAGGAGCTTCCTACCACACATTCCCGCAACAAAGAGTTCTTTCCAACTACTGTATCATCCCATATGATACAGTTACTGAGCCTGGCACCATCCTGTATCTTGCAGCCGGAACCGATCACGATACTGCCGGAAAAAGTGACTTCTTTCCCAATGATGGTATTTTCCCCGCAAAGAACTTTCGCGTCGCTGGCACCGTTGATCATGATCCGATCGGTTTTGGTCCGCACCCGGTTTGACAAAATATCTTTGTGTGCCTGACGATAGGTATTGATATTGCCTACATCACACCAGTAATCTTCAATGGGTGTGCCGTAAAAGGGGGCTTTGATCCTGACCAGGTGAGGAAAAACCTGTTTGCCAAAATCATAGAACTGCCGGGGCGGTATGTATTTGAAGATCTCGGGTTCAAAAATATATATGCCGGTATTGGCCATGTCACTCAAGGCTTCTTCCTGTTTGGGCTTTTCCTGGAATTTTTTTATTTTGCCGGCATCATTGTGTACTACCACGCCAAACTGTTCCACATCATCGACTTTTTTCAGGGCAATGGTTGCCAATGCACCATTGCTGCGATGGGCACGCATCAATGCAGTCAGATCAATATCGGTCAAAGCGTCTCCGCTTACTACCACAAAAGTTTCATTCAAAAAGCTTTCACAATTTTTGACCCCGCCGGCCGTACCTTTGAGTTCCTCTTCCAGAGAATATTGTATAGACAGGCCGAAGGCTGAGCCATTACCGAAATAATCGCTGATGGTATCGGCATGATAATGCAGGTTGGCGATCACATCATCAAACTGGTGCTCTTTCAGCAGGCTGACAATACTTACCATCAAAGGCCGGTTGGCCATCGGGATCATCGGTTTGGGAACTTCAACTGTCAGCGGCATGAGCCGGGAACCCACTCCGGCTGCCATTATCATCGCTTTCATTT
>CAZNPR010000041.1:0-14233 GCA_964574965.1 uncultured Syntrophomonas sp.
CGAGCTTATACCGCTGGAAATTGAAATGGACAATTTGTATGATCAAACTTTCAGGGAATTACTCTCCTACATGCTGCAGGATCAGAAGAACATTCCCCAGGCGACACAGTTGCTTTTAGTGGCAGGCCATCTGGAGAGACTGGGAGATCATGCCACAAATCTAGGAGAATGTGTGATCTATACAGTCAAAGGGGAGAGGCTCGACTTAAACGCCATTGCCCGTGAACAGAAGCAAAGCTCCAACAATATTTTGTAATGTAACGCCTAAATTATTTAAAGGGAATATCGTCAAAATATAGAATAATATTAGTGATGTTTATAAGGGGGCGATTGACCTGCATAGCATGAAGAATAATATCAATAAGGTTACAGTTGAGATTTTTAGTGAAGAATATACAGTGAAAGGTACAGAAAACCCGGAGTATATTCAAATGCTGGCTGCATATGTCGACAGACGCATGAAAATGATCCAGCAGCGTAATCCGAATCTATCCAATACGAAACTGGCCGTTTTGACAGCCCTCAATCTTGCCGATGAATTGAACAAACTGCAAGAAGATTATGATGAACTGGTGAAAGCTTTGGAAGAGGAAAAGAAAAACAGGATGGGATAACTACATGACGAATCGCGAGGTTGCACAAGTCTTGGTCAAGATCGCTGACATATTGGAAATAAAGGATGATAATCCTTTTAAAATTAAAGCTTATCGCAATGCAGCCAATGCTATTTTCAAGCTTGAAGAAAATATAAATGATTTGCACCGGCTTGACCGGATCGGAGATATACCCGGCGTAGGCAAAGCTGTCAAAGCGAAAATTGAAGAGATGTTGGAAAAAGGTAATTGCGAATATTATGTAAGGCTTTTGGATGAAGTACCCGAAGGGGTACTTCAAATGCTTTCTATTCCGGGTTTAGGGCATAAGACTGTTCGTACGATTTTTAACCATTCCCGGATAAGCAATCTGGAAGAACTGCTGAAAGCAGCCCAGAATCATGAAATTCGCCAATTACCCGGGCTGGGAAGCAAGACAGAATATAATATTATCAAAGGGATGGAGATCCTGGCGCAAAATGCTGGCAAAGCTACGCTTGGTCTGGCGAATCCGGTTGCGGAAGAATTTAAAAAATATCTGCTGGGTTGTAATGGAGTATCAGCAGCGTGCATTGTCGGCAGTTTAAGAAGGGGGAAGCCGCTGGTAAGTGATATAGATATTTTGGTCGCGTCCGAGGATTTCTCCGCGGTTTATGATCATGTCAGCAAGTATCCGGGGGCAATTGCAGTCGACAGGGCCCAGCCTGACTTGATATCCGGGAAATTGACCTACAATATCGATTTTGAAGTGATCGTGACCCAACCGGCAGATTTCTTCCCGTATTTGGTATGGACAACCGGAGGAAAAGCCCATCGTAATATCATTTTTGATAATATTGATATCAGAAGCCTGCGGGGCCTCGAAAGCGAGACCGAGGTGTACAAAAAGCTGGGCTATCATTTTATTCCTCCGGAGCTGCGTGAGAATACAGGTGAAATAGAAGCAGGCAAGGCGGATAAACTACCGGTCTTAATTGAGCGCCAGGACATAAAAGGGGACTTGCATATGCATTCTTCCTGGAGCGACGGAGGCACTAAAATAGAAGAATTGCGTGAAGCTGCCCGGGAAATGAATTATGATTACATTGCCGTTACGGACCATTCCAAATCACTTCCCATCAGCGGTGGTTTAAATGAAGATCGTCTGGCTGCCCAGGCTAAAGTGATCGAGGCTTTGAATTTGCAGACCCGGGGCTTTTCAATTTTAAAAGGCATAGAAGTCGATATACTTAAAGATGGTCAACTGGATTTCGATGATCGGGTATTGGCGGCGCTGGATGTGGTGATCGCTTCGATCCACAGTAATTTTAAACAGGACAAGGAAAAACAAACGGAACGTATCATTCATGCCATGCAAAATGAAAATGTTAATATCATTGGGCATTTGACCGGGAGATTGCTAAATCGGCGCAAAGGATATGAAATCGATATTGAGCCAATTTTGGAAGCGGCAAAGAAATATCAGGTTGCTTTGGAGATCAATTCTCATCCCGACCGGCTGGACATAGATGCTGAAATCGCCAAGCAAGCCAAAGAATACGGGGTGAAAATTGCCATCAACAGTGATGCCCATCACAAGGAAGACCTCAAACTGATGCAATACGGGATCACCAACGCCAGACGGGGCTGGCTGGAACCTGATGATGTTATCAATAGCTGGGAAAAAGACCGCTTAATGAATTTTTTAAATAAAAAATCATGATGTTTTGTAAAGGATCATTTACATGAAAGTTCTTATGATATTTGTTGATGGATTTGGTTTAGGCAGCAAAACGGAAAGCAATCCTTATGTTTTTGCAAATACTCCCTATCTGGATAAATTGATCGGCGGGCATTGCCTATATAAAGAGACAGGCAAGCTGCTGCGGCATAATGCAGCCGTGATTCCTACTGACAGCCTTTTAAATGTTGAAGGGATCCCCCAAAGTGCTACGGGACAGACGACTTTATGGACAGGATTGAATGCAGCGAAGATAGCGGGTGAGCATATTAATGCGTATCCTACCCCGGAACTGCAGGTGATCATTTCCACAAACAGCATTATGAAAGTCCTGAAGGATAAAGGGAAAAAAGTTACCTTTGCCAATGCTTACCGCAAAGAATACTTGACCATAGCCAAAGAGCAAGGTCTGCATTTATCTACTTCCACACTGGTGGCATTAAGTGCCGGGCAAACACTGCGCACCATCGATGACCTGGCAGCGGACCAGGCTGTTTATCAGGATTTTACCAATAGATTGCTGGTCAAATGGGGCTATGATATAAGTATTATCACGCCTGAAAAAGCGGGCCATAATTTAGCCGGGATCGTAAAGGAACATGATTTTACTTTATATGAATATTTCATCAGTGACCGGATCGGGCATAAGCAGGATATGGTTGCAGCGGTACAAATTTATGAAGAAATGGATACGTTCCTGGGAACCTGTGTTAACCGTTTGGATCTGGATGAAACACTGGTGTTGATCGTCAGCGATCATGGCAATATAGAAGACCTGTCGTTAAAAACCCACACTTATAACCCGGTACCAACCATCATTATTCATGATGATATCGCGGCTGCCAATTGTGAAATGATTTCGTCTCTTACTGATATTACTCCCTTTATTCTGCAGATATTTGGATTGGAGGATGAAAAACATGAAATTACGTAAGGTATATGAATTAGCAGTGGAACTGGGCAAGCGCAATGATATGCGCGGAGAATATGTTTATAAATTAATGGAAGAAAAACAAAAGGAATATGAAAAATTATCGGCTGAGGAAAAAAACATTTTTGACCAGGAGACCCTCCATAATCCTTATAGCGATACAAGAATACTGGTGGGGTCGGGGGAAGAAGAAATTAAAACCATTATGTGCGGTATTGATATTGAAACCCCGGAAATTCTTTTAGCAGACCGGTTGAATCAGAAAGGGCAGAAGATCGATATGGTTCTGGCACATCATCCGGAAGGCATTGCGTATGCATCACTATATGATGTCATGCACATACAGGCAGATATGCTGGAGGAAGCAGGCGTACCGATCAATATTGGGGAAGCACTCATGACTGAGCGGATCTCTGAAGTCAGGCGAACCATTATGCCGATGAATCATCAAAGAGCAGTCGATGCAGCACGATTGCTGGATATTCCATTTATGTGTGTACACTCACCTGCGGATAATCTGGTCGATCATTTTCTTCGCCGGCAGTTTAAGGATGTGGAATACTTGACCTTGGACGATGTACTGGAGATACTATATAATATTCCCGAATATAAAAAAGCTGGCGAACTGAAAGCCGGCCCCCGGATCATCTTAGGTGACAAGCAGAAGCGTGCGGGAAAAATCTTTATTAAAATGACCGGAGGTACGTCTGGTTCAGAAAAGGCCTATGAAAAAATGGCCGCTGCCGGGGTGGGCACGATCATCGGCATGCATATGCAGGAGAAACATCGGGAAGCTGCTAAAGCCCACCATATCAATGTGATCATTGCCGGGCATATGGCCAGCGATTCCCTGGGAATGAATCTTTTCCTGGACCAGCTGGAAAAAGAAAAGGTCACGATTATTCCTTGCTCGGGATTATTGCGGGTAACAAGAGGCAAGGAACACGAACTGCATTGATCGATAGCACTATAACAGAAAAATTTGGAGTCGTTTATGAATGAAAAAACCCTGATGAAACTGGAATTTGATAAAATACGAGCACAGCTTTTGGAGTATACCTATTTTGACGGCGGCAAACGAGCTATTACCGAGTCTGGACCATCCAGTGAATACCTGACGGTGCAAAGCAGATTGGATGAGACAGAACAGGCCATGGAATTGATGCGTTTCGGCGAACCGGGTTTTTTAAGCGGGGTAAAACTCATCGATGGGCTGTTGGCCAAGGCCAAAGTAAGCAGTTTATTATCGCCCCAGGAATTGCTTGAAGTTTCATTTTTGCTGACGGCTTCCCGTCTGGCAAAAAAGATGACCGACGATAATAAATATGAGGCATTAAAAAAATATGGCAGTCAATTGATCGAAAACCGCATCTTGGAGACTAAGATCATCGATGCCATAAGTGAGGAAGCTGAAATAAAAGACGGAGCCTCACCGGTTCTTTATACCATCAGAAGACAGATCAATACTTTCCGTTCCCGCATCAAAGAATACTTAAATCAGTTTATCCGCTCAGAAAACAATCAGAAGCATTTGCAGGAAGCACTGGTAACCGAAAGAGATGGGCGCTATGTGGTGCCTGTCAAACAGGAATTCAGGAATGAAGTCAAAGGCATCGTACATGATGAGTCATCCAGCGGTGCTACAGTATTTATAGAACCGATGCCGGTGGTCGAGCAAAATAATAAAATCAGGGCACTGCAAGCGGAAGAGAAGCGGGAAATCGAAAGAATACTGAGGGAACTGAGCCAGTTGGTATCGTATGAAGCAGAGGATCTGGTATTGGATCTAAAGCTGCTAGGCTCGCTTGACCATATCTTTGCCCGGGCTCGTATGGCATATAAAACCAATGCCTTTCGCCCTCGCATCAACCAGCAGGGCATCATTGATATCAGCAGAGCCAAGCATCCGCTGTTGGGAAATTCAGCTGTTCCAGTTGATATAAGATTAGGCCAGGATTATGATATGCTCATTATTACCGGACCCAATACCGGGGGTAAAACAGTGGTTTTAAAAACCCTGGGTTTATTGACGGTAATGACCATGAGCGGTCTGTTCATACCTGCGCGGGAAAATAGCAGCATCGCTATTTTTAATGGGATCTATGCAGATATAGGTGATGAACAGAGTATTGAACAGTCCTTGAGTACTTTCTCTTCCCATATGAAGAATATTATTGAGATATTACATCTGGTCAACGAAAAATCACTTGTTTTACTGGATGAACTAGGTGCCGGTACAGATCCAGCCGAAGGGGCAGCATTAGCTCGGGTCATCCTGGAAGAACTGAGAAGAAAAAGAGCCAAAGCAGTGGTCACCACCCACTCCAGTGAATTGAAATACTTTGCCTATCAGAATGAACGGGTGGAAAATGCCTGTGTAGAATTTGATCCCATAAAACTGCTTCCCACTTATAAGCTCACCATCGGCATGCCGGGACAGAGCAATGCTTTTCAAATTGCGGCCCGGCTTGGTTTGGATCAACAACTGGTGGGGCAAGCCAGACAGCTGATGCCTAAGAGGGAAGTGGAAATTGGACAAATGCTGACCGAACTAAAGGAAAAAAGGCATCAATATGAAACCACCGAAAAGCAAATTGCCGTTACCCGGGATGAATTGGTCAGAGAGCGGGAAGCACTGGCTCTGCAGCAGCAAAAAATGCTGGAAGAAAGGGAGGAAATAATCTCAAAAGCCAGGTCGGAAGCTTTCCAATATCTGAAAAGTATAAAAAGCGAAGCAGACGAAGCCATTACAGAGTTTAAAGAGCTGCTTAAAAACAAGGAGAACCCGCCAAAATGGCATGAAGTGGAGAAGACCCGGCAGAGGTTAAAGAAGATCGATATTGATGAAGGCCGGGATAAATTCCAGTCCAATTCCCCTTCGGACAGTATCAAACCGGGAGATTATGTATTCATCAAAAATATAAAACAGAAGGGATTCGTGGTGGAAGGACCTAATAAACAGGGAGAAGTGATCGTTCAGGCCGGGATCATGAAGTTGACCGTCAAATTGCATGAACTGGTCAAAACGGAATCAACAGAAGAACAAACAACCCGCATCCGTCACCAGACCTATTTGGAAAAAGCCAAGCATATATCCAAAGAAATCGATTTGCGCGGTAAAAATGCGGAGGAAGCGCTGCATTTGATTGAAAGATATCTGGAGGATGCGCATCTGGTAAACCTGGATTCCGTAAGACTCATCCATGGCAAAGGTACGGGAGCCTTAAGACTGGCGGTGCGCAATTATCTGCACGGACACTACTACGTAAAATCATATCGCGATGGGCTGCCTGAAGAAGGCGGACATGGAGTAACAGTTGTTGAATTGAACTGATCAGTGTATTAAAAAAAATTGGCCATCTGATTGGCTTTAAAACCTTTGCGATCCACATATTGATTTATATTGACCGGCCAGTTCGAGGTCGGTTTTTTCTTGCATAAGAGATGATACTCAAAAGTTGTGATCATCTATGCATTAATAATGTCAAAAAGTTAAAGAAAATATTGGTTGTAAATAATTGGAAGATCTATTATCATTTAAGATAAATATTAACAATTGGAAAGCCTACTTGAAAACCTGCTTCGAACCCACATACAATTTAAATTTCCCATAAAACGATTAAATGAGGAGGGAGAGTATATCTGAATGAAAAAGAGATACATTCGTCGTTCTGTTTTATCGCTGCTATTAACAGTTATTGTCGGAGGATCGTGCTTGCTGCCAGGATTCGCCTCGGCACAGGAAGTAACTTCACCGGAAGTTAGTTTGACAGCAACCGGGGATATCATGCTGGCACGTAATGTTGGAACAATCATTGCCAAGCAAGGTTATGATTATCCATTCAGACTGATAGACGGAAGATTGGCGGCAGCGGACATCACTTTTGGTAATTTGGAAAGCCCTTTGTCTGATGAGGGGAAAGCTCTCTATGGAAAGAGCGTGGTATTCCGCGGCCACCCGGCCATGACGGCAATCCTTGCCCAACAAGGTTTTGATATAATGAGTCTTGCCAACAACCATGCCATGGATTATAATTCTGAGGCTCTGATCGAGACCATGAACTTACTAAAGGAAAACAATATAGAGCCAGTTGGTGCCGGGCTTAACCTTACGGATGCACGCAAAGCGGTGATCATTACCAGGAACGGACTTCGTATTGGCTTTCTGGCGTATACAGATAAATATTATACTGACTTCTTAATAAGAAAATCTTTTGCAGCTGATGATGACAGCTATGGGGTATCTCCACTGGACAAAGAAATGATCATGCAGGATCTTAAAGCACTGGAATCACTGGTTGATGTAACCGTAGTATCATTGCACTGGGGAAGGGAATATAAAAGTACACCTGCTGCTTCTGATAAACAATTGGCTCATGATATTATTGATGGCGGTGCGGAGCTAATCATCGGACATCATCCCCATCGGTTACAGGGCGTGGAAAGATACAAGAAAGGACTGATTGCTTACAGTCTGGGCAATTTTGTGTTTGATCAGAAAAGTATGCTGTATATGCGACAAAGCATGATCCTTGATGTGAAACTGGCGCCACAGGAAGTCCTGGAAGCTTCTATCACGCCAGTACTTATTACTGACTGTCAGCCAGCCATACTGACTGGTTCGAAGGCCGTAAAACTGCTCAACACAATGGCTGGTTACTGCAGCGGATTGAATACAACAACAGCAATTCAAAACGATACACTCACTATTGATATGGATCAGCTTTAATCCTGACACTGTTTTAAAGCAAAATTTTATGGGACCTGCGAAGGTCCTTTCTCTTTGTAGTGCTGTGATCTATATCAAAATAAATTTCTGTTAACCAATGAGTTGTCTTCGCTGTTTAAGTCAAGGGAAATTATTTTAAGAAAAGAGGATAAAATATCTAATAAATAAGGGGGGATCCAGGATACAGTCTAAGTATTTGATTTATATTTGTATGCTGCTGATCATGTTGACAGCAAGCTGTACTGAAAAAGCCTATATTCCCGAAGGGTTTATTCATATCCACCAGGTCATACCCGATGTAGAATATGATATAAGGTATTCCGGCCAAAATAACTTTGTCGGTGCCAGGATCGATGGATATATTGCACCCACGGCAATTTTAACCATTGAAGCTGCTGCAGCTTTACAGGATGTAAGTGAAGAAATGGACAGCAAAGGCTACAATTTAAAGATTTTTGACGGCTACCGGCCGCAAAAAGCGGTGGATCATTTTATCAGATGGGCAGAAGATGCAGAGGATATACAGATGAAGCCCTGGTATTATCCTAATATCGATAAAAAAGAGCTATTTAAAAATGGGTACATTGCGAAAAAATCAGCTCATAGCCGAGGCAGTACCGTTGATTTGACACTGGTTTACAAGAATACGGGAACCGAATTGGACATGGGCAGCAGTTATGATTTTTTAGATCCAATCTCTGCCCATGATTCCACACTGATTAGCGCAGATCAGGCAGCCAATCGAAAGATATTGAAAGAAGCCATGGAAAACCATGGCTTCAGGGATTACTATAGAGAATGGTGGCATTATACACTGGTTAATGAACCGTATCCAGATACATTTTTTAACTTTGATGTAAAATAAGGAGTTCATCATTTAGCTGATACGCACAGTTTAATAATGCCTATTTAGTTGCCCTCCACCAGTTCATCGATGACCTGGCGGGCTTTTTTATTTTTGACCTGATGTTCTTCAATATCACAGTAGGGAACGTTTTGTCCGGGCTGCAATCTGACCGATAAAATGCTTTCGGCAGGACAGCCGCCGGTTTGCAGAGGATTGGCGACATTAGCACGGTATAGTTTGCCGTCATGGCGTTCGTCCATGCAGACATAATCTTCGCCTTTAAACAAGCCGGGAAAATTTGATTCGGTATGGATATCGCATTTCTCCGTAGGGATCTTTAATTCATCTACACTTTCTTCACCGGTTTTGACCATGGCTCGCATTTCAGGATTAGGACAGTATTTACCAGCTAGTTTCCCTGACTCCGGACAGATATACAAAATTTCATGCACCGAACAGGTGTCAGTGGGGATACTGTCTTTACGGGTATATTCAGAGATGATCGCATCTTCCGGACAATTTTCCGAAGGCAGCAAGCCCGATTTCGAGCATACCTGCACCTGTACAATTCCGCCTGGCATTGATAATGGGGGCGGATTTTTGATCTGGTGTGCTTTTTGCAGCATGGAACGGAAAATCTTGGCCGGATACCCGCCGCCATAAACATTATTCATAGTCAGCTGTTCATCGTAACCCATCCATACTGCCACCGAGTAACCAGGGGTAAAGCCGCAGAACCATGAATCCATATAACTTTCGGAAGTACCCGTTTTGCCAGCTGTGGCAACACCTGGTACTTTGGCGTTGGTTCCGGTCCCGGCAGCAGTAACGGTTTGTAGCATACTGGTCATCAGCCAGGAAGTTTGATCTGACATGACCCGTTTGAGTTTAAACTCATAGTTGTAAATTTCTTTCCCGTTGTCATCAACGATACGGGTAATGAAATGCGGTTTTACATACATGCCGCCATTGCCAATGGCACCATATGCGGCCGCCATTTGCACTGGGGTAACCCCTTTGGTCAATCCTCCCAGAGCCAGTGGCGCAAGAGCCAGATCATTGGTACCCGGGGAGTCGACTAATCCCAGCCCCAGATTTTTAGCAAAATCGAAACTGGCACCAATACCAACCTGGTCTAATAATTGTACGGCATAAGTATTGATCGAATACTGTACTGCAGTACGCATGGTGATCAGACCGCGGTAACCCAAGTCGTAGTTTTTAGGTGACCAGACAGTCCCGCCGATTTTAAAAGATATCGGTGAATCATCCAATACATAATAAGGCATGATACCGGATTCCAATGCCGGAGAATAAACGGAAATAGGTTTGATTGAAGAACCAGGTTGTCGGTAAGCACTGGTTGCCCGGTTAAAGCCTCTTCTTTGTTCATATTTTCTGCCGCCGATTACGGCCTTTATATCGCCGTTGCTGTGATCCATGATGACCATTGCAGACTGGATCAATTGACCGTTTTTACTTTCGGTGGGGAAGTTGGCACTATTCTGATATAAGGATTCAGCATGGTTTTGCAAGTCGGAATTCATAGTGGTATAGATCTGCATTCCGGTCTTATAAATGGCTTTATTGGGATCATCGTATATTTTAAGCTCTTCCAATATGGCAATAGCTTCCTCGATCACCGCATCCGTAAAATATCCGTACTGAACATTTTGACCGGTCGACTGATTAAAAACCAGTTCCACCTTATAAGCTTCATCGGCTTCCGCTTGATCGATATAACCGCATGCGACCATATTGTTTAAAACGATTTTTTGTCTGGCTTTCGCTTTTTCCACGGATAAAAATGGATTGATAACATTTGGATTTTGGGGTAACCCAGCTAAGAGAGCACATTCTGCCAGGTTCAGTTCAGTTACATCTTTTCCGTAATAGGTTTGTGCTGCAGCCTGTACGCCGTAAGCCCCGCTGCCAAAATAGATTTTATTTAAATACATGGAAAAGATTTCGTCCTTGGAGTAATTCGCTTCGATTTTAAAAGATAGAATGGCCTCTTTGATTTTCCTTTCCCATTCTTTGTCAAAGGACAGAAAAGCATTACGTGCCAACTGCATGGTAATGGTACTGGCTCCCTGTCCGGTCAGGTCTCCTGACTGTACATTCCGGAATATTGCCCGGGAAATCCCCTTTATGGTGACACCGTGGTGTTTATAAAAATCCTGATCTTCGGTTGCGATAAAGGCTTGTTTTAAGGATTCCGGCACCTTGTCAAAGGTAATTTCAGTACGGTTTTCCTCCGCATGAAGATTGGCTGCTGCCTTTCCCTGATCATCATAGATGATCGTAGTTTTTGCACCGGTAAGGAGTTGAGGATCCCAGGCTGGCAAGTTACTGGCTGCATAAATAAACAAGCCGGCTGTGAATACTGCACCAACTATGACCAGGACCAATAAAATGTTCAGTATGGTTTTTTTTCGTTTGGATCCTGCTTTTTTATGAGAGCTGGTACGGCCCATTGTATGTGCTGTCATTATAGAATATAAACCTCCCGGAGATAATTAATAATTACTATTATATACGGCTTTATGGGTCTAATTATTGCACATAATCACGGCGATATGCTATCATTTTTTATGGCAAGGAGGTTATATTATGGATAATAGCATAGATCAGCAGGTTTCAGCACAGCTGGATACCATAAAAAGAGGCGTTGTGGATATCATTCCAGAAGCCGAATTAAAAAATAAACTTCACGCTTCGATTAAAAACCATAAACCCTTAAGAATTAAATTAGGCCTTGATCCAACCGCGCCAGATATCCATTTGGGGCATACAGTAGTTTTAAATAAACTAAGACAGTTTCAGGATCTGGGGCATGAAGTCCATCTTATCATAGGTGATTTTACGGCCAGAATAGGGGATCCCAGCGGTAAATCGGAAACCCGCAAACAATTGACTGCTGAACAAATTGCCGTCAATGCAGCCACTTATCAGGAACAGATCTTTAAAGTTCTGGACAAAAACAAAACCATCATTCACTATAACAGCGAATGGTTACAGAATATGACTCTGGTCGATGTACTCTCCCTGGCAGGCAAGTATACGGTAGCCCGCATGCTGGAAAGAGACGATTTCAGCAAACGATACAAGGAAGGAATGCCCATTGGGGTCCATGAATTCATGTATCCTTTGATGCAAGGGTATGATTCGGTTGAGCTGCAGGCTGATGTGGAAATGGGCGGAACGGATCAGACGTTTAATCTGCTGGTGGGGAGAAATCTGCAGAAGGAATATGGACAGGAACCGCAGATTGCGCTTACCATGCCGATCCTGGAAGGGACTGACGGCGTACAGAAGATGAGCAAAAGCCTGGGCAACTATATTGGGGTAAATGAAGAACCCAATGAAATATTCGGCAAGACGATGTCCATCACTGACGATTTGATTTGCCGTTATTTTGAACTGGTCACCCGGGTTCCCATGTCAGAGATCAACGAGATGAAAGCGCAGATGGTAAAGGGAGAACTGAACCCGCGTGATGCAAAAATAAAACTGGCAAAAGCGATCATTACTATCTTCTATAATGAAGAAGAAGCTGATAAAGCGGAAGAAAGATTTAAATTGATCTTTTCCAGGCACGATATCCCCGATGATATCCCGGCAATACAAACGGCTGAAAAGGAAGTATGGCTGCCAAAATTTTTACTCGAACAGGGTATGGTCCAGTCTACCAGTGATGGCAGAAGAATGCTCCAGCAGGAGGCCATAAAAGTAAACGGAAACAAGCAAGAAGGGGAGAACCTGATTTTAGAGAATGATATGGTGATCCAAGTAGGCAAAAGAAAATTCTTAAAGATTATTAAGAGCGATTAAAATGGACAGGAAAAGCGTTAACTCGGAAGTAACGCTCAATCAACGTACCTAAACTAAAAAAGCCGGGGATGGACCCGGCTTTTGCTTTTTACTGCAAATCTTTAGAACTCAGGAGAATTTTCTTATTTCTTTTAAAGCACGTGCCATTTCATCCAGATGGCCTTCGAAAAAAATTGCCTGCGCTTTAACATCAGCGTAATCCAGTGAAATCAATTTGATAAAAGTAAAACCGATATTTTCAAGTTCAGCCTGACTGGTTTCCCGTATAATTTTTAACTGAGATTCCGTTACTTTATTGACCTTGCAGTAGATGCCTTTTTCCTTGGCATTCGTCATAATGGTGGCGACCAGCGTACGCATTTTTATTATCCACTCCATATTCAAAATTTGATTTTATATCTTCCTTGCTTAGTCTACCCTGTGTTGATGATTAATGAAAGGAAAATTATTCCCCTTTTCTTGAAAGATTTCAGATATAAACAGAACTTATATATTAAGAATATTTATGGTAATTACGGAATGGATATTGTATTACAAATCTCTAAAATAGTATTATTAAGAATATTAACTATATTTTGAGAAAGGAGGTTTAAGAATGCCTTTCCAAAACTTACTTCTGGAAAAGCAAGATCAATTCGCAATTTTATCTATCAACAGGCCTAAAGCCTTGAATGCCCTGAATAGTGATACGCTTGAGGAACTCTATACAGCAATTCAACAAATAGCTGGTGATGACAGCATCGAAGTGCTGATCATTACTGGTGCTGGGGACAAGGCCTTTGTAGCTGGTGCGGACATTTCTTTCATGCAGAGTTTGAATGCAATACAAGGCCGTGAATTTGGAGCCTTGGGCCAAAAAACATTTATGGCCATCGAAGCCCTGGAAAAGCCGGTCATAGCTGCTGTAAACGGTTTTGCTTTGGGCGGCGGATGTGAACTGGCTATGTGCTGCGATTTTCGCATCGCTTCTTGCAAAGCAAAATTTGGGCAGCCTGAAGTTGGACTGGGAATTACTCCTGGCTTCGGCGGCACCCAGCGTTTACCGCGCCTGGTTGGAGAGGGCATGGCCAAGCAGCTCTTGTTTACGGCTGATGTGATCAATGCTGCAGAAGCACTGCGCATAGGCCTGGTGAATCAAGTTGTAGAGCCGGAAGAACTGCTCAGCACGGTCATAGCGATTGCTCAACGCATTTTAAGCAAAGGTCAGATTGCGGTCAGACTGACTAAAGCAGCGGTGAATAACGGACTACAAACAGACATCAATACTGCCATGAGCATCGAATCAGATCTTTTTGGTCTTTGCTTTTCAACTGCAGATCAAAAAGAAGGTATGCAAGCTTTTATGGAGAAAAGAAATGCAAAATACCAGAATCGGTAGCTTATCCAAATATTATCCAAATGTGTAAGGCAGGAAACCGTAAACAGGAACATTTCTCCCGGTTGATCCAAGTATAAAATAAGAAAAATGGTAATGAACATGCAACAAAAAGCATTCATTATATAAATTAAAAAATTGGGAGGTATAACCAATGACAAGAGAAGTCGTGATAGTAAGTGCGTGTAGAACACCGGTAGGGAC
>CAZNPR010000042.1:0-13983 GCA_964574965.1 uncultured Syntrophomonas sp.
TATATCAATTTCCTGCAGGGAATATCCCGGGGCTTTGGTACTGCGATCGGATTTACTATACTGGCTGCCATCGTGATTTATTTTATGCAAAGGGTCATTTTGATCAATATACCTGTGATTGGAGAATTTATCGCTGATCTGGTGGAGATCGTGCAGATGCAGTTGAGGGTGGGGCAATGGTGACCTATTTTTAATGAGCCGAGGTGTATCTGTGGAAGTGAAAGAAAAACTACTGGCAAGGAAGTCGCAGCTTGAAGAAATGAAACAGAGGAGGCAAGACTCCTTCAGGGTGCCCCTGGCAGAAATGACCGATGAACTTTCCCTGTATGACCAGCATCCTGCCGATATTGGGTCAGAATTGTATGAACGGGAAAAAGATTATGCTTATTTGGAATTGATGGAATTTGAGCTGCAAAAACTGGATCAGGCATTGGCAAGGCTTGAACAAGGTGTTTATGGGATTTGCGATAATTGCGGAAATGCGATAGAATTACCGCGTCTGGAACGTTTGCCGGAAACCACGCTATGCATTGCCTGTGCCAAGCAAAGTGAAGCCAGCAGGCCCGGCAGCTATCAGGAAAATTATGATGACTCGCCGGAAGCCATGGAATTTGCCAAAACGTTTCAAGTGGCAGGCTATGAATTATTTGAAGAATGATCATGTATGAAGAATAACCATGAACGTGCAAGTATTTTTTGTGAATTGTCTATTAGTAAAAGAGTTTAAAATAATATAAGATCATAGATTAACATGGATTTATGACAATTGATATTGAGGCTGCGATCACATCGCATATCAGAAAGGAAACTTCAATGCGCATTGGAATATTTACTGACAGTTATAAACCATATACCAGCGGCGTGGTGACTTCGATCTGCACGTTCAAAGCCGAACTTGAAAAATTGGGACACCAGGTATATATTTTTGCGCCCAATTACCCCAATTATCATGAAGAAGAACCGGATGTCTTCCGATATCTATCGGTGCCGGCACCAACAAATCCGGATTATACCCTGGCAATTCCGGTTTTGCCCGGCATGCGCCAGCAGATCAAACGGCTCAAATTAGATATCATCCATGTGCACTCACCGGCCATTATGGGCAGGGTCGGTATGCATTATGCCAGATTATTCCGGCTGCCCATTGTTTTTACATACCATACCCTTTACGAACAGTACACCCACTATCTGCCTATGGCGCAGGACTTTGCCAAAGATATGACGGTGAAATTCAGCAGTAAATTTTGCAATGATTGTGATCATGTCATCGTCCCCGCCCAGGAAATACTCGATCTGCTAAACACTTATGAGATCCATACGCCGATCTCAGTGATCCCTACCGGCGTACCGCTGCATAAGTTTGTAAAGGAAGAAGGCAACTGGCTGCGGAAGAATTACTCCATCCCCGCTGAAAATAAGATATTGCTCTTTGTGGGACGTTTGACCAAGGAGAAAAATCTTGATTTCCTGATCAACACTTTCAAACAAGTCCATGAGCAGCACCCCTGTACTACCCTGGTAATTACCGCTCAGGGCCCGCTGGAATCGCACCTTAAAAAAACGGCTTCAGATCTGGGCTTGCAGCTTGAGCAGGATATTCTTTTTACTGGTGCGGTTCCCTATGAGACCTTGGTGCAAGTCTATTATGCTGCTGATCTGTTTGTCTTTTCTTCCCTGACGGAGACCCAGGGCCTGGTCCTGATCGAAGCAATGGCAGCCGGGTTGCCGGTAGTGGCGGTCAGAGCAAGTGGTGTGCAGGAGATGGTGGATGACGGTCTCGATGGGATATTGACTGGTCTGGATATGAATGAACTAGCCGGCGCAATAGGAAGGGTGCTGGACGACGAAAAACTATATCAATTCCTGAAAACCAACGCTTTGCTTAAAGCCCGCGCCCTGTCATCTGAATGCATGGCATTGCAGCTGGAAGAAGTATATGAAAGCCTCTTGTCCAAAAAATTCTACCGGCCGCATCGTTTTCTGGATGTCAGTTCCTGGTTCAGCAATTAACTTCAATCATATATAATGTAATTGATGCATGAATGTTTATTAACTGGAGTTGCCTGGCATACTCCAGTTTTGCCATGGAGAAAAAGTATCGGCACTGCCAACAGGAGAGGGAATATAACATGAAAGTTCGCAAATTAATGGCGGTCCTTATCGGTAAATCAGCCATTGTATTAAGCCGCATCGCCGGAAATCAAGGCACCGATCTCCCCGGACGCATAGCCCGAAGAATTTATCCGCCCATCCTGTCAGAACTGGCCGGCAGTATCAAACGTGAAATTATCATTGTCACCGGCACCAACGGGAAAACCACCACCAGCAATATGATCGCTGCCATCATCAAGGAAAACGGCTGCTCACTGGTGCATAATAAGGCCGGGGCCAATCTGCTCAGTGGTATTACAACAGCATTTATTGCCGCCGCAGGTCTTTTCCGCCCGCGCTGCCAGGACTATGCTTTGCTGGAAACTGATGAAGCCAATGTTCCCTTACTGCTGAACGAAATAAAGCCCCAAGCCCTGCTGGTAACAAATTTTTTTCGGGATCAATTGGACAGATACGGGGAACTGGATAACACCATCAAGCTGATCCGGGATGCCTTAAAAGGAAAATCTGATCTGGAACTGATCTTAAATGGCGATGATCCGCTCCTGGCCGATTTTGCGCAGCAAACTGGTGTCAAGGCATGGTACTACGGTTTTGCTGAAACGGCTTATGATGAGTTGACCAGTGAACTTAGCCGGGAAGGCAGATACTGTGTAATTTGCGGACATGAGCTGGAATATCTGCGCTATCATTATGCCCAACTGGGAAAATATCATTGCCCACAATGTAATAACCACAATCCCGACCTGAATTTTACCGGCCACGATCTGCTGATGAACCCCGAAATCAGATTTCAAATCAATCAACTGGACGTACAAAGTCCGTATCAGGGCTTTTATAATGCCTATAATATACTGGCAGCAACGGCCATGGCCAAACGACTGGGTATGTCCGATCCCATCATCATGCAGGCAATTCTGCATTACCAGCCCCGGGCAGGCCGGATGGAGAAGTTTCTGATTGGCGGCAAACCATGTCGGCTGATATTGGTAAAAAATCCGGCCGGCTTCAATCAGATCCTGCAAATGATGACCCAGGATCCGGTGCGGAAAAGTTTATTCATTGCCTTAAATGACAATGCGGCTGACGGCCGCGATATCTCCTGGATCTGGGATGCGGAGGCAGAGATTCTTGCCCGGGCAGCAGCCGGCATTGCAGAAGTAGTTTGCTCCGGGCAGCGCAGCGGCGACATGGCATTACGGGTCAAATATGCGGGGGTCGAACCTGCCTCTATAAGAATCATTTCAGGACTGCAGGAAGGTATCGAACAGACCTTGAAATTTGAAAGTGAAACCGCATATATCCTTTGTACCTATACAGCCTTGTTTGCTTGCCGCAAAATATTAATTAAAATGCAGGCACAGCACCAGGGAACCATGCCTGAATATCAGCGCAGCCAGGCTGGCGGCAGCTAATAGCGGGTTACGAAGAAGGGGATTTTATGGAAAGATTCATTATCGCACATATGTATCCTGATTTATTGGATCTCTATGGTGACCGGGGGAATTTGATCTGCCTGAAAAAAAGGCTCCATGATTATGGCTATGATTGTGAAGTTCGTCCCATCCGTCTGTATGAGAAAATCGATTTCAAAACCATTGATATGATCTTTATGGGAGGCGGGTCAGACCGTGAACAAGGACTGGTCTATCATGACCTTCTGACCAAAGCTGAGCGGTTCAAAGAGGAGATCGAAAACGGGCTGCCGGTTCTTTGTGTATGCGGGGCCTACCAGCTATTGGGCAAATACTATCAGGCCTGCGATGGAAGCATCATGGAGGGATTGGGCTTTTTTGATTTTTATACCCAGGGAAAAAAGGATCGTTTGATCGGAAATATTCTCATTGAAAGCGAGACAGATGGGAAAAGATATAGTGTAGTCGGATTTGAGAACCACGGCGGCAGGACCTGGCTGGAAAACCATCAGCTGCAGCCCTTTGGCAAAGTCATAAAAGGCTTCGGCAATAACGGACAGGACGGCAGTGAAGGGCTGTGGTACAAAAATTTGATCGGCACCTATTTACATGGGCCGCTTTTACCCAAAAATCCGCATATAGCAGATTATTTTATTGCAGCCATGACCGCCCGCAAGGGCTTGACCCTGGATAAGAAACTCAATGATGAGATCGAATGGTTCGCCCATGAGCAGGTCATAAAAAAGCTGTAGAAATCAAGATAGAGGAGACGAGAAAGTGCGTTTGTGGTTCACGATGATAACGGTGATCGTTCTCGACCAGATCTCCAAATGGCTGGTGGTGAGCAATATCCAATTAGGGCAGAGCCAACCGCTGATAAAGGGTGTCATTAACCTCACATATGTGCAGAACCAGGGTGCAGCTTTCGGCCTTTTTGATGGCAATACCTGGCTGTTTATCGTCAGTGCGGCATTGGTGGTAGCCGCAATCAGCTTCTATCATTACAAGCATCCGCTGCCCAACCATTTGCAGATCATTTTGGGGCTGATCACCGGCGGCGCCGTCGGAAACTTTATTGACCGTTTACTCCATCAGTATGTGATCGATTTTTTTGATCTGGGCTGGTGGCCGGTTTTCAATATTGCCGACATGGCGATCGTATGCGGCGGGATCTTATTGATCATCTATACTTATAAATATGAGGAGCATGAAAAAGCAAATGGCTAAACAGGAAATATTAATGGTTAATGAAGAAATGGAAGGGGAAAGGCTGGATTCGTTCGTCACCGAGCACCTGGAATATCTGTCCCGTTCCACAGTCAAAATGCTGCTTGACGATGGACAGATTACCTTGAATGGACAAATACGCAAGGCCAGTTATCGGGTGAAAGAAGGAGAAGAAATACGGATTGATATTCCTGATCCAAAAGAAGTCAGCATCATCGCCCAGGATATTCCTTTAAACATCGTCTATCAGGACAACGACCTGGTGATCATCGATAAACCCCAGGGCATGGTGGTACATCCCGCCCACGGCAACTGGGACAATACTCTGGTCAATGCCTTGCTGTTTCATGTAAAAGATCTGTCCGGCATCAATGGAGAATTGCGCCCGGGTATTGTACACCGGCTGGATAAAGATACTTCCGGGTTACTGATGGCGGCCAAAAATGATAAAGCCCATCGCCATCTGGCTGCCCAGATCAAGGATCATACCATCAACCGGCAGTATGTAGCTTTAGTTCATGGAGTCATCAGTGAAAAGCTTGGTAAAATCGAAGCACCGATTGGACGCAGTAAAATTGACCGCAAAAAAATGGCCGTTGATAAAGACGGGAAAATAGCCATCAGTGAATATCAGGTCCTGGACCGCTACCGGAACTATTCCCTGGTAAAAGTAAAACTGCTTACAGGCCGTACCCACCAGATCAGAGTCCATTTTGCCTATATCAATCATCCGGTGGTCGGTGACCCGCTGTATGGACCGGCCAAAAAACATTTCGGACTGGAATGCCAGGCGCTCCATGCTTGTGTTTTAGGCTTTATCCACCCCTCAACAGGCGAGTATATGGAGTTTCAATCGGATATTCCCGGGTACCTGTATGACATCATAAACAATTTGGAAAAAATAAATTGACATACACTTTGCCATTGATTAGAATCAGTATCAGTAAAGTTCCTTTAAGTTGACCCCGTGAGGTTAGCAAGGCAAACAGCATAACATTTCAGCCTGCCGTTGCCTTGCTCAGATGGTAGGTTTTTTTATGCCCTGTGGTAAGGAGGTTGAAAAGTTGGAACTACGCGAAAAACATGTCCTGATGGATGAGATGGATATGAAAAGAGCGCTGACCCGCATAACCCACGAAATCATTGAGAAAAACAAAGGCGTGGAGAATGTAGCGGTGATTGGGATCCGCAGGCGGGGCGGCCCGCTGGCTTACCGATTGGCAGAAAACATCGAAGCGATCGAAGGTCTCAAGGTCCCCGTCGGGATTTTAGACATCACCCTTTACCGCGATGACCTTACTACTATGGCATCTCAGCCTTTGGTCCACCGAACGGAAGTAAACTTCGATATCAATAACAAGATCATCATTCTGGTCGATGACGTATTATACACGGGAAGGACGGTAAGAGCGGCGATGGACGCGCTTATCGATATCGGCAGACCCAAATGTATTCAATTGGCGGTATTGATTGACCGGGGGCACCGGGAACTGCCTATCAAGGCAGATTATGTAGGTAAAAATGTTCCTACTGCCAAACAGGAGATCGTAGCCGTTTTGGTTAAGGAATTCGATGACAAAGATGCCGTCGTCATACAGGAGATCACAGATCAATGAAAAAGCCCTTTAAACTAGTCCGAGAGGCTGGCAAGGGAGATTCGCAAAAGGATGAAAGCCTTCCTTGCATAACAGGGAAGGCTTTTTTATAGGAAAAAATGAGAGGGGGACTGACACTGCAATGAAACTAGCCCAAAGGAAAGATTTGCTGGGACTGAGAGACATGAGCCGGGAAGAAATAGAGTTGATACTGGACACGGCAGTTCCGATGAAAGACATTATCAAACGGGATATCAAAAAGGTGCCGACATTAAGGGGCAAAGCAATGGTGACTGTTTTTTATGAACCCAGCACCCGAACCAGGACCTCTTTTGAAATAGCCGGCAAATACTTAAGTGCCGATACGGTAAATCTTGCAGTAGCTACCAGCAGCGTACAAAAAGGGGAAAGCCTGAGAGATACTATCAAGACAATTGAAGTGATGGGTTTTGATGTGATGGTAATGCGGCACTCCATGAGCGGGACCCCTCATTATGTCGCCCGCAATACGGAAATGCGGGTCATCAATGCCGGCGACGGGGCCAATGAACATCCGACCCAGGCTTTGCTGGACCTTTACACCATCAAGGAGAAAAAAGGCACTTTGGAAGGACTGACGGTGACCATCGTAGGCGATATTTTACACAGCCGCGTGGCCCGGTCCAATATATACGGCTTGAGCAAATTCGGCTGCGAGATCAGGGTAGTGGGGCCCTCCACTTTGATGGCACCGGAGATCGAAAAATTAGGGGTGAAATGTTATTACGACCTGGAAAAAGCCCTGGCCGGAGCAGATGTGGTCAATATCCTTCGTATCCAGAAGGAAAGGCAGCATACCGGCCTGTTTCCCACCCTGGATGAATACGCCAATTTGTATATGGTGAGCAAGGACAAACTCAAAAAGGCCAAAGAAGATGTCCTGGTGCTCCACCCGGGGCCCATGAACCGTGGTGTGGAGATATCCAGTGAGGTTGCCGACAGCACACAGGCTGTGATCAACGAACAGGTTACCAATGGAGTGGCCGTACGCATGGCCTTGTTATTCCTGATGATGGGGGGAACGCGCGATGAAATTACTAATTAAAAACGGCCGCGTTATCGATCCGGTCAATGAATACGATCAAATAAGCGATGTGCTGATCAGTAATGGCGTGATCGCCGAGATTGGACAAAACCTGACGGCAGGCAAAAATGATCAGATCATTGACGCCAGTGGAAAGATCGTTTGCCCAGGCTTCATTGATATGCACGTTCATCTGCGCGATCCTGGTTATCTGTACAAGGAAGAGATCGCTTCCGGCACCAGAGCGGCGGCGGCAGGCGGATTTAGCACTATTTGCTGCATGCCCAATACCAATCCAGTCATCGATAATGCCGCAGTGGCTGCCTATGTAAGGCAGATAGCAGCGAAAACCGGAATGGTAAATGTTTTACCCATCGCGGCCATTACCAGAAATCAAAAAGGCGAAGAAATAACTGAAATGGCAGACCTGATCGCTGCCGGCTGTATCGCGGTATCTGATGACGGCAAGCCGGTAGAAAAAGCTGAGATCATGCGCAATGCTCTGGAATATGCCAAGATGTTCAGCCTGCCGGTCTTATCCCACTGCGAAGATACCAGCCTTTCACGGGACGGGCAGATCCATGAAGGTTATTATTCGACGATTTACGGATATAAAGGAATTCCGGCGGCAGCAGAAGAGGTCATGGCTGCCCGGGATATCATCCTGGCGAGAACCACCGGTGGGCATGTTCACATTTGCCATGTTTCAAGCCTAGGCACGGTGGAAATGATCAGGAGAGCCAAAGCAGAAGGTGTCCATATTACCTGTGAGGTTACCCCGCATCATTTGACTTTGACCGATGAAGCCACCGGGACTTACGACGCCAACACCAAAGTCAATCCGCCCTTGCGTTCCGCAGAACATATACAGGCATTACTGGAGGGGATCAAGGACGGAACCATCGATTGCATCGCTACTGACCATGCGCCCCACCAATTGGAAAGCAAAGACTGTGAATATAATTTTGCCGCCTTTGGAATATCCGGCCTGGAGACGGCGGTGCCATTGGTCATGAGCCTCATCGATAAGGAATTCACCATAAATAAAATGGTCAGCTTGTTTACCGCCGGGCCGGCAGGCGTCCTGGGGCTTAATAAGGGCAGCATCGGGATCGGCGATATCGCTGATTTGACCATATTGGATCCTGAAAAAGTTAAGACCGTCGATCCGAAAAGTTTTTATTCCAAAGGGAAAAACACCCCTTATGGTGGAAGAAAACTTAAGGGGTGGCCTTACATGACCATTGTAAACGGCAAAATCATAGCAGCAGACGGCATTATCATTGAGGAGTGAATGTAAAGTGCAAGGGTACCTGGTTTTAGAAAACGGCAAAATCTTTTCCGGAAAATTATTGAACGACTGCACCTTAAGCAGCGGTGAAGTGGTGTTCAGCACCGCGATGATCAGCTATCAGGATATCATTACTGACCCGTCCTATTTTGGCCAGATCGTGGTTATGACCTATCCTTTGGTAGGGAACGTGGGTTTAAATGAAAAAAGCTTTGCTTCACAAAGAGCAATGGTGAAAGGACTGGTATTGCGGGAAGCCACTGATTTCCCCAGTCATTATGAAATGGACATCGACCTGATCAGTTTCCTGAACAAAAGCGAAATTGCGGTTCTAACGGAAGTAGATACCCGGGCATTGACCCGGATGATCCGCAGCCAAGGGACACTGGGAGGCATTATCACGGATCAGATCGATGATCTGAAATGGCTGGTGAAAAAAGCCAAAGCAGCCTCCCGGGATCTGAAAGGGGATCAGGTACAGTTTGTGAGCCGGCGCAATATTATGAGATTCGGCACGGGAAATAAACGGGTGGTGTTATTGGATCTGGGTACGAAAAAAGGCGTGATCGAATCCTTTACCCGGCGGGATATGGAAGTGATTGCGGTGCCAGCCAGGACAGATGCCGCAGAAATATTGAAACTCAAACCCGATGGGGTATTTATATCCGACGGACCCGGTGCCCCGTATACCATTGCCTATGCCATCAACACCTGCCGGAAACTCATCGGGCAAAAGCCCTTGATGGGGATCGGCCTGGGCCATCAAGTCATTGCCATGGCAATGGGTGCCAAAGTATATAAATTGGAATACGGCCATCGGGGGACCAATCATCCGGTCAAAGACCTGGCCAATGACCGGGTTTATATAACCACCCAGAATCACGGCTATAACATTGACCAGAACAGTCTTGCGGATACAGAACTGGAAGTTACTTTGATGAGTCTGAATGATCACAGTGTTGAAGGGATCAGACATAAAAACCTGCCGATATTTTCACTGCAATTTGACCCGGAGGGTTATCCCGGCTACAGTGAAACCGGATTTTATTTTGACAGGTTTTACGACATGATATAAGCCCAGACGGAAGATGGAGGAGATAAAATGCCCCGGAACAAGAACATAAAAAAAGTTATGGTAATAGGCTCAGGACCGATCATAATAGGCCAGGCGGCAGAATTTGACTATGCCGGCACTCAGGCGTGCCGGGCTTTAAAAGAAGAAGGGATCGAAGTGGTCCTGTTAAACAGCAATCCGGCCACCATCATGACCGATGCGGATATCGCCGACCATGTTTATATCGAACCGATCACTTTGGAAAATGTTGAGAAGATCCTGGAGAAGGAACGTCCGGATGGGATCGTAGCCAATCTGGGCGGACAAGTGGGATTGAATATGGCTTTATCACTGGACAAGGCAGGTATATTGGAAAAGTATCAGATCCCCCTGCTGGGCATGCCCTTGCAAGCCATCGCCCGGGCAGAAGACCGGGAATTATTCAAAATGACCATGCAGGAATTGGGCGAACCAATTCCGGAAAGCGACATCGTGCATAATGTACAGGCAGCGGTGGACTTCGCTGATAAGATCGGCTATCCGGTCATTGTCCGTCCCGCCTATACTTTGGGCGGGACCGGCGGCGGCAATGCAGTAAACGAGGAAGAACTGCGGAAGATCGCCAACAAAGGATTAAAAAGCAGTCCCATCAAACAGGTTTTGATCGAACGCAGTGTAAGCGGCTATAAGGAGATCGAATTTGAAGTGATGCGTGACAGCAATGATAACTGCATAACCGTTTGCAGCATGGAGAATATGGACCCGGTAGGCATTCATACCGGTGACAGTATCGTAGTGGCACCGGCCCAGACCTTAACAGATGAAGAGTACCAGATGCTGCGGTCAGCGTCGATAAAAATAATCCGACATCTTAAAATCGCCGGCGGCTGCAATATTCAATTCGCCTTGGACCCGTTTTCCCGCAAGTATTATGTGATCGAAGTAAATCCGCGGGTCAGCCGTTCCAGTGCTTTAGCCTCCAAAGCCACCGGCTATCCCATCGCCAAGGTGACGACTAAAATCGCCATTGGTTATACCTTGGATGAGATCCCCAATGCGATCACCGGCAAGACCACGGCTTGCTTTGAACCGGCCATTGATTATGTAGTACTGAAAGTCCCCCGCTGGCCCTTTGATAAATTTGTGTTTGGCAATCGCCATTTAGGCACGCAAATGAAAGCTACCGGGGAAGTCATGGCCATTGACCGGAGTTTTGAAGCGGCGTTCTTAAAATCGATCCGTTCCCTGGAAATAGGGATCAACTGGCTGCGCCTGGCACAATTCAAAGCAATTACCGATGAAGAATTAAAGGATCGGCTGAAAAATGCCGATGATGAGAGGATCTTTATCATTGCTGAAGCCTTGAGCCGCGGCCTATCAATAGACGATATCTGGCTCATCACCAGAATAGACAAGTATTTTCTTAAAAAGATCAAGAACATCATCGACTTCACCATGGATATAAAGGATGCCGCTTTGGATTCGGACAAATTGAAAGAAGCCAAAAAGCTGGGCATTTCAGATATGGAGATCGCCCAGATCAAAGGGATCAGTGAACAGGATGTAAGGAGGCTGCGCAAGGAATATAAATTGCTGCCTACCTATAAAATGGTGGATACCTGTGCGGCGGAATTTGATGCCATGACCCCATATTTTTATTCCTCCTATGAAGAGGAAAACGAAGCCACCCACGACCCCAATGTCAAAAAAGTTTTGGTCATCGGGTCAGGGCCGATCCGGATCGGGCAGGGGGTGGAATTTGACTACTGCTCTGTCCACTGTGTTTGGGGCCTGCGGGACCGCGGGATCAAAGCCATTATCGTCAATAACAACCCGGAAACGGTCAGTACCGATTTCGACACTTCCGACCGTCTGTATTTTGAACCCCTGATATTCGAAGACGTGATGAACATCATTGAGGAAGAACAGCCGGAAGGGGTCATCGTACAATTCGGCGGACAGACGGCTATCAATCTGGCCGGGCCGCTAAATCGAGCCGGTATCAAAATATTGGGGACCTCCAATGACAGTATCGACCGGGCTGAGGATCGGGACAGATTTGATGCCATGGTAGAGAAACTGGGGATACCGCGCCCGCCGGGAAAAACTGCCTTCAACCCACAGGATGCTGCAGTGATCGCCAACCGGATCGGCTATCCGGTCCTGATACGGCCTTCCTATGTTTTAGGAGGCCGGGCCATGGAAATCGTGTATAATGATGATGAACTGGCACAGTACATGGCCACGGCAGTAAAAATAAATAAGGATCATCCGGTTTTAGTCGACAAATACCTGCTGGGCAAAGAAATCGAAGTCGATGCAGTCTGCGACGGCAAAGAAGTTCTGATCCCGGGTATCATGCAGCATATTGAAAGAGCCGGCGTTCACTCCGGTGACAGTATGGCCGTATTTCCTGCCTTCGATTTGAGCGAGGCCATGAAAGCCAAAGTCATCGATTATACTAAGAAATTATCAATTGAGCTAAACGTCATCGGCTTGATCAATATCCAATTCGTTGAATTTGAAGGGGAACTCTATGTATTGGAAGTCAACCCCCGTTCCAGCCGGACCATACCATTTATCAGCAAAGTAGCCGGCATCCCGCTGGTCAAAATTGCGGTCAATACCATGTTCGGTATCAGTTTAAGTGAACAGGGATATGAACCTGGATTACTGGAGAGCCCGCCTTATTACGCAGTAAAGGTACCGGTCTTCTCCTTTGGCAAACTGGAACAGGTCGATGTCAGTCTGGGACCGGAGATGAAATCTACCGGCGAAGTACTGGGGATGGATTTCTCTTTAAAGAAAGCGATTTATAAAGGCTTGCTGGGAGCCGGGGTGAGTATTCCGGAAAAAGGCACCATCGTTGCTACCATCGGCGACAAAGACAAGGCGGAATCGCTGCCCATGTTAAAAGCCTTTTATGAACAGGGCTTTAACATCGTTGCCACGGAAGGAACGTCAAAATTCCTGCAGGCTAATGGCATCAAAGTGCAAACCGTGAAAAAGATCAAGGAAGGTTCACCGAATATCGTTGATTTGATACGGGATGGTCAGGTAGACTTGGTAGTAAATACCCTGACCCATGGCAGAATGCCTTCCAGTGACGGCTTTTTGATCCGCCGGGCAGCAGTGGAACTGAATGTACCATGTTTAACTTCCCTGGATACTTTAAAAGCGGTCCTGGATGTGATCACGGAAAGAGCCACGGTCAGAGATTCTGAAATTTATTCGCTGCAAGAATATACCCGTATGATAAACAGATCAGTCAGGAGGGCTTAAAATGCCTTTAGAAAAAAGCTTGGTCCTGGTACACAATCAAGTGAGCCGGGATATGTATCAGATGGAATTTATCTGCCCGGAAATCGCCGCCTTGAGTCAGCCCGGACAATTCATCCATGTAAAGGTGAATTCATTGCACGATCCCTTGCTCAGAAGGCCGCTCAGCATTTACGATGTCGATAAAAAATTAGGCAGTATCACCTTACTGTATAAAGTTGTCGGGCAGGGCACAGAAATACTGACCAAAGTCCGCACCAAAGAACATCTTGATCTAATGGGCCCTCTTGGGCAGGGATTCAATACCGCGCCAGCCGGAAAGCATATCGTATTGATCGGCGGGGGCGTGGGCATCGCCCCGTTGGTTTATCTGGCCCGGGTATTAAAAGAAAAGAACTACCAGGTCAAAGTCCTGCATGGAGCTGACAGCCGCAGAAACCTGGTGGCCTTTGAGAGACTTCGCGAGATGGGAGTCGATTTTTTACCGGCTACTGATGACGGCAGTGCAGGATTCAAAGGCCTGGTCACGGAATTGCTGGTCAAGAAAATAGACCCCGGAAAAATTGATTATATCTATACCTGCGGGCCGGAAGTTATGATGGCTGCCGTGGCAGAATACGCCACAGAAAAAGGGATACCCGGGCAGGTTTCCCTGGAAGAACATATGGCATGCGGAGTCGGAGCTTGTTTGGGCTGTGCACGCCGCTTGCGGAGCAGTGATCAAGATTATGTTAAAATATGCAAAGACGGACCGGTCTTTGATATGGACCAAATCGAATGGCAGAAATTTTAGGGGGTACCCTGATGAAGAAAGATGAAAAACCTGCAGTCAAATATGATCTGTCGGTAAATTTAGGGCCAGTTAGCTTGAATAATCCTGTGACAGCAGCTTCCGGCACCTTTGGCTATGGCACTGAATATCAGGATTATCTGGCAGTGGATAAATT
>CAZNPR010000043.1:0-12943 GCA_964574965.1 uncultured Syntrophomonas sp.
GACAAACAGGGGGACGGTTCTGCTGTTTGCTAATTCTTTCCTTTGAATTAAGCCTGGTGAATTACAAATAGCCCCAGTCCGGTTATCCTGGCTATCTGCCGTAAACTACCGCCTGGTATTCCTTTGATTTCACGCAGTATTTCATCCCGCTCTGCTCTTTCCACGCAAACAGGGAGACGGTTTGGTATTTCTTTTTCAAATGTTTTCTGCCCCTGGCGAATTTTCAAACTATTTTAACTCATGAATAAAGTTGCAGAGCAAATAAAAAAGGCTAAGAACAAGGCAACCGGAAGGGACGTGATTGAGGCGTACATCGGGTACTCAAATTAAACGAACCTTCCGGGTTAACGCAGTTATTAGCCGTATTATATGCTCTGATTTGTTGCTTTGGTTAGACTTCCATGATGATCGGTAATATCATCGGCCTCCTGCCGGTTTTTTCATATAAATATTTCCCCAGTTTATCTTTGACCTGAGATTTAATGACCGCCCATTCAGTTACATGTTTTTTCGCGCATACATCCAGCGCTTCCCGGACTTTTTCCTTTGCTTCGTCGATCAATTCCTCTGATTCACGCACATAGACAAAGCCTCTGGTCACAATGTCCGGCCCTGATACGACTTCAGCCTGTTCCCGGTTGATGGTCACGACTACGATCATGATGCCGTCCTGGGATAGTTGTTTGCGGTCCCTTAAGACGATATTGCCCACATCACCAACACCCAGACCGTCGATAAGGACTTTCCCGGCGGTAACTTTACCGGCAAAATTGCCGTTGTTCTTTGTCAGTTCAATAACCTGGCCATTTTCGGCTACAAATATCCTGGATTTATCGATCCCCAGACTGGCGGCTATTTTTGCATGTTTCTTGAGGTGGCGGTACTCTCCGTGAACCGGTACAAAATTTTTCGGCCGGATCAGGTTGATCAAAATTTTCAGTTCTTCCTCGGCAGCATGCCCTGATACATGTACGCCCAGGCTTCTTTCATAAATGACTTCTGCTCCCTGTTTAAACAATAGATCAACGGTTTTGGAAACCAATTTTTCATTACCGGGAATGGGATTGGCAGAAATGATGACGGTGTCACCGGGCTGGATCGAAACCCAGCGATGATCGCCGGTAGCCATACGGGTCAAGGCTGACATGGGCTCACCTTGAGAACCGGTGGTCACGATCACAATTTGGTTATTGGCATAGCGGCTGATTTCTTCTATATCGATCAGCGTATTTTCAGGAAGATTCATATATCCCAATTCAGTGGCGATCCTGACATTGTTGACCATACTGCGGCCCACCACAGCAACTTTGCGGCCATACTTTTCAGCCGTGGTGATCACTTGCTGGATTCTGTGAACATTTGAGGCAAAGGTCGTGGCAATGATCCTGCCTTCACATTTGGCAAAAAGCTCCATGAAGGTGTTGCCGACTACTTTTTCCGACATGGTATAACCGGAACGGTCTGCATTGGTACTGTCAGACAACATGACCAGTACGCCTTTTTCTCCTAATTCGGCCATCTTTCTGAAGTCGACCAGTTCTCCGTCTACCGGGGTCTGGTCAAGTTTTATATCACCGGTATGCAAAATGATACCGATGGGTGTGTGTATGGCGATCCCCATAGAATCTGGTATGCTGTGGCTTACCCGGAAAAACTCGATCTCCATATCATCGATCTTGATCATGTCCCGGGGCTTGACCACATGATAATCAACTTTTTCCAGGTTATTGTCCTTCAGCTTGGCTTCCACCAGTCCTACAGTAAGTCTGCTGCCATAGACCGGTACATTCAATTCTTTCAGCACATAAGGCAGCGCACCCACATGGTCTTCATGTCCATGGGTGAGCAAAATCGCCTTTACTTTTTCCCGATTTTCGATCAAATAAGTAATATCAGGTATAACAATATCGATTCCCAGAAGCTCTTCCTCGGGAAACATTAAACCCGCATCAATGACAATGATAGTGTCCTGACATCTGATTGCTAGCATGTTTTTCCCTATTTCCCCTAAACCGCCCAGGGGAATTAGCTGTATTCGCAGGTCCTTTTCAGACATCCAAACACCTCCTTCTTTATTCAGTTTTTATGTATGCCGCTCACATTATCTTGTAATATTATAAGCCATATCACAACATGTTACAACTTAAAAAGCCTGTCCTTAGCCGTGTAAAAGTCAGAGGGCCTGACTTTTTTAAATCCCCCTGTATTATTGCCATTTATACCTATTTTAATAAGCCGGTATCGGTCAACATTTTTTTAATGATCTGCTGTTCTTCCTCACTGGCATAGACCAAAGGAAGCCTTAACCCTCCTGCAGGAAGTCCCAGCATATTCATCGCTGCTTTTAAGGGGATGGGATTGCTGGTAATAAACAAGCCTTTGAACAAGGGGAAAAGCCGATCATGTATAGCCCTGGCTTTATCAACTTCTCCGCTGCAGAAGTATTCCATCATCTGACGGATCTCGCGGCCGGCCAGATGGGAAGCAATACTGACCACCCCTTTGGCACCCAGTGCCAGCATCGGCAGGGTCAGGGCATCATCCCCGCAATAAATGGTCATCCGGTCTTTGACCAATGAGTATAGTAAAGATACCTGCTCCATGCTCCCGGATGCTTCTTTGACTGCAGTGATATTTTCCACTACCGCCAGTTTTTTAATGGTTTCCGGCAGCAAGTTACAGGAAGTCCGGCCGGGAACATTGTATAACATGACCGGTAATGATACGCTGTCAGCGATTTTCTTAAAATGTTCATAAAGGCCCTGTTGATTGGGTTTATTATAGTAAGGCGTCACTAGCATGATGCCGTGGACACCGCATTTTTCTGCTTTTTTGGATAGTTCTGCTGAAAAATCAGTATGGTTGGAACCGGTTCCAGCCCATACTTCGGCCTTGTGTCCTACTTGTTTCTGAATGACCGTATACAGTTCCAGTCTTTCGTCAACCGAAAGAACCGGGGCTTCACCGGTTGTCCCGCAAACTACGATCCCTTCGCTGCCGTTGTTCACCAAATGTTCAGCGATCTGTACTGCTGCATCAAAATCAACTTCCTGGTTTTCATTAAAGGGAGTTATGATTGCTGTATAAAGTCTTGGAGATACCATTTGATTCACCGCCATTCCTGTTTGTTTAACATCCTAATTCAAATTTGTCATGCAGTGCTTTGACTGCTTTGCACATGTTGTCCTCACTGACCAGGCACCATATATTAGTATATGAATCACCTGACTGTAATATTTCAATGTCATTCTCCACCATGGCCTCGGCAACTTTCGCCATGACTCCCGGTATTCCCGTCATGGCAGCTCCGACAATGGCGACTTTGGCACAATGCAATTCGATCAGCGGTTCCAGACCAATGCCCTTTAATAATTCCTCTGCCCGGGTCGCCTGGTCATTCATTACGGTAAACATGATGGCAGCAGGCTGGACATTGATAAAATCAACGCTGATCCCGGCAGCGGCCATGGATTTAAAGATTGTCAGTTCAATTCCCTTTTTGTTTTCCAGCTTGCTTGCGTCGATTTTTATCTGTGCCAGGCTGGATGTATGGGTGATCCCTGTGATAAGGTTATCTCTGATTAGGTGGACACTATTTTTCATATCTATATTCTGGTTTGTAACCAGTGTTCCTGCTGTACCGTTCAAGGTGGATCTGACCCGCATGGGAACATTATACTGCATGGCGATCTCGACTGCACGGGGATGGATCACTTTAGCCCCGTCACGGGCCAGCTGGCAAATCTCGTTATATGTGATGGAGTGAAGCACGCGGGCATTGTCAACAATACGCGGATCGGCGGTCATCACTCCATCAACATCAGTAAATATATCGATCATTTCGGCATTTAAAGCCACCCCCAGCGCACTGGCCGTGGTGTCACTGCCGCCTCTTCCCAGGGTAGTGATGCGGCCTTTTTCGTCCACTCCCTGAAAGCCCGCTACCACTGGAACGATATCTTTTTCCAGACAATCCATGATTTTTTGCGGATTGACATAAAGGATATGGGCATTGCCAAAGTTACTGTCGGTCACGATCCCGGCTTGCTCCCCGCTTAAGTAACGGGCTTTGACCCCGTTGGCAGTCAGGTAATTGGCCAGGATCACCCCGGAGATCAATTCTCCGCAGGACATGATCATATCAAGTTCCTCCAGAGAAGGCATGGCATTTACTGCTTTGATCAGATTGATCAGGGTATCGGTAGCATAGGGGTCATTTACGCGCCCCATGGCTGAAACGACGGTTACAACTGAATAACCTTGCTCTTTCGTTTCCTGAACGATCTCCCGGATACGGTTCTTTAGTTCAGGCGTGGCCACTGATGAACCCCCGAACTTTTGTACAATGATTTTCAACTTGTGCACCTTCTCAATATAGATTATGTTCTACAACATACTCAGCGATCTGAATGGCATTGGTTGCAGCGCCTTTTCTGATTTGGTCTGCAGCCACCCATAACATGATCCCCTTATCTGAGGAAATATCTTCTCTGATCCTGCCTACATATACTTCGTCTGTATTGGCAGCATATAAAGGCATCGGATAATGATTCTCACCAGGCTGATCCTGGACAATGACTCCGGGCGCCTGCTTCAGAATATCTCTCACCTGCTCCGGGGTAATATGGGTCTTGGTTTCTATGCAGATCGCTTCGGAATGACTGCGATATACCGGAACCCGCACTGCAGTGGCCGCGATCCGGATCTCCTCAGCATGCATGATCTTTCGGGTTTCAAAAACCATTTTCATTTCTTCCCGGGTATAGTCATTGGCTTCGAAAACATCTATATGAGGAATCACGTTAAAAGCGATCGGATGTTGAAAAACTTTTGGCTCCATATTGACCTGGTCCTGGTAAGCAGCCACCCCGGCAGAGAGTTCATCGATCCCTGCCGCTCCTGCCCCCGATACCGCCTGATAAGTAGAAACTACTATCCTTTCGATACCGGCAGCTTTGTGGATCGGATTTATTGCCACCACCATTATGATAGTAGAACAATTAGGATTGGCGATCAGGCCCTGGTGCAGTTTAATATCTTCCGCATTGACTTCCGGAACTACCAGGGGTACCTTCTCCTCCATCCTGAAAGCGTTGCTGTTATCGATCACCAGACATTTATTTTCAATTGCCATTGGGGCAAGGATCTTACTGATACCAGATTCGACCGCAAACAATGCTGCATCAGCTTGCGCAAATATTTCCGGGCTGGCTGCCTGAACAATGAGATCTTTGTCTTTGAATGAAACGGTTTTGCCTGCTTCCCTCGGGTCTGCGACCACAAATAGATCTTGCAGCGGAAAATTCCGCTCTGCTAATAGCTTGAGCATCTCCTGCCCTACTGCTCCCGTTGCACCAACCACTGCCAATTTGATTCCGCCAGCCACGATAAAAACCTCCTGCCATAAATATCTATGCAGTATTGTAGCACAATCAAAGCTTTGTTCTCAAGAAATTAAGCTGGACCAAGCAAAACCGGCTGAATTTGTTTGCCTTGCAGGGCTAAACATATGGTATCAACGATCTTTTCCATATCGAATAATATGGAATTAGCTTTGACTTGAGGATTATCCTGTCTGAATGGGATAAAATATATATTTTTCATATTCAATAACAAGCCGATATTTTTGGCGTTGAGGCTTAAAGCATCATTGGTCGATATTCCGATCACTACCGGTTTTTGATTTCGAAGCTGGGCCTTAATGGCCATCAAAGCTGGCGTATCAATGATCCCGTTGGCCAGTTTGGCAATGGTATTGCCGGTTGCCGGTATGACCGCTACGATATCAAGATAATTTACCGGCCCGATCGGTTCGGCTCCCGTAATGGTATTGATGATCGGTTCATCCGTGATAGCGTTGATTTCTTTTTTCAGGTCTTCTGCCTGGTAAAAGCGATTGTCAGTTTGATCGACTGAATTGGAAATAATGGGATATATTTTGGCTCCTTCTTCTTTCAGCAGTTTGATTTGCGGTATAACATCAGCTATGGTACAGTGGGAACCAGTCAGAACTATTCCGGCTTTTATTCCTCTTAATCTGTTCCTGTGCAGTTTCTTCACCTCCTGCCCGCTAATTCAAACCGAAAAGTAAATTCTTATCGAGTTTTGACAACTCATCTATGATCAGATCAGGGATCACATCAGCCAGAATTTGACCGGCAGAAGTGGGCGCAACTTTCCCCGGTAAGCCGGGCGCCAGTATGGCCTTTATCCCGTATCGGTTCGCGGCTTCAAAATCTGTACCTCCAGGCTGGCTGGCTAAATCTATGATGATCAATTCAGGGTTGGCGTGTTTTAACACTTCTTTGTTCAATATCATGGCCGGTACCGTGTTGAAGACAAAATCCATTTCATTTAAAATACCGGGTAATTCCTGGTAACCTGCTTTGATGCAGCCCATTTCAGCCGCCCTGGCCAGTTGCCCGCGGTTTCTGGCCACGACATAAACATCCGCCCCCAGGGCTTTCAAGGTTCGGGCCAAGGTAAGTGCCACCCGGCCAAAACCAATGATGCAGCTTTTGCTGCCATGTATGGTAATTCGGCTGTTTTCCATGGCAATTTGAATGGCCCCTTCTGCGGTGGGAATGGAGTTGGGGATCGCGATCTGGTCCAGTTCGACCGTTTCCACCAGGGTAAATTTGTATTTTTCCGCCCAGTCCTTTAGATACTGGCGGGCAGAGCCAATTATGACCAAAGCATTTTCTGCGAAACTGGCAACGGCTTTTTCCGTTAAGAACAGGCCTTCCTCTGCATATACCGCTCTTATTCTTCCCTCCGAATCCGTCCCTGGCAAGGGCAATATGATCACTTCTGCCTCTTTGCAGGCTGTCTCGACGGAGTTTACGGCAAATGCCCCCTGCACAACCTTTTCTCTGGGGAATCCAGCTACCGCCAGAGTGGCTCCCATTTTTACAAGTTCACTGATAAGAATAAGTTCCCGGTCATCTCCTCCTAATACTGCTATCTTGACCCCTGACAAAACTGAGCTCAATTGTATTCCCCCTTTGCAATAGATAACTACTCAGAATTAATAGCATTATATGTACATCGCTCTGTTGTGGTGCTTGTCCTATTTAACTGTCTTACAGCATCAATAAATGCAAAAACGAGAGTTCCCTCCCGTTTTATGACCGTGAACATGTCTGGTTCTGATCGTTTTTCAATTATTTACTTTACAGCAAATTTTCCATACCCAGGATCAATCCCCGGTGATGGATGATTTTTTTAGTGACCATGATAACACCCGGCATAAAGCAAGCCCGGTCGATGGTATCATGCCTGATCGTCAGCGTCTGACCCGCACCGCCGAAGATCACTTCCTGGTGGGCGACCAACCCCGGCAGACGGACACTGTGGATCCTGACCCCGTTGCCGTCCCCTCCGCGAGCGCCGGCTAATTTTTCATATTCCTTCAAGTTTTTTGGTGCCTTCAAACTTCGATTCTCATTGATCATTGCGGCAGTTTTGATAGCTGTTCCGGAGGGTGCGTCCAATTTTTGATCATGATGCAGTTCGATGATCTCTACATCGCTGAAATATCGCGCTGCTTCCTGGGCAAACTTCATCATCAATACCGCACCAATAGCAAAGTTAGGGATAATGGCCACCCCTATTTCTTTTTCCGCCGCCAGTTTCTTCAACTGATCGATTTCGATATCATTTAATCCGGTGGTCCCCAATACGCAACTTATGCCGTTCTGCAGCGCGGTTTTGGCATTGCTGAAGACCGATTGCGGATTGGTAAAGTCGATCAAAACATCCGGCTGGGTCCGCTGGATCGCCTGGTTCAAGTCGGTGTCGATGGGTAAAACGTCTTTCCCTTGCGTGGTAGTACCATTATACAGGTCGTCCTGCTTTCTGACATCTACCAGTGCCGCCATCTGCAGGTCTTCTTCCATTAAAACTGCCTGCATGGTTTCCTGCCCCATCTTCCCCAGGGCCCCCGCGATGATCACTTTGATTTTCTTCATCCTTAACCTCCCATTACCTCATGCAATTAGTGTTATCTATTTTTTTCTGATAGTCAAGCTTACGATTTCAGGTTTCATTTTACCGAATAGAAAATTAAGTTATTATATGAATAGAAGAGAAATCACGAATCATCATTATTGTTGATACATATTTGTATCGCTGCGATGATTCATGTTATATTCTTTGATATGATTTAGGAGGAATGGCTTGTGCCTTTTGACGGCTTGACCATCAGGGCGGTCTCTGATGAACTGAACCAGACGCTGAATAATGCCCGCATCGATAAAATATTTCAACCTGAAAAAGATGAAATAATCTTTGTGATCAGGCCGTCTGGAACCGGCTCTAATTGCCGTTTACTAATTTCGGCCAATGCCAATTGGTCACGGATCCATCTGGATGATAATAAAAAAGCGAACCCCGCTAATCCTCCCAGTTTTTGTATGCTGTTACGCAAATACCTGGAAGGCGGGAAAATAAAAGAAGTAAAGCAGCTGGACTTTGAGCGGATCGTTCACATTACCATCGAAGCCTTAGATGATTTTCGCGAATGGAAAGAAAAAATATTAATTTGCGAATTCATGGGGCGTCATTCCAATATTATTCTGGTCAATCCCGTCAATAACCTGATCATTGATGCGATCCAAAGATACAGCAGTGAGGTAAGAGAGGTTTCGCCCGGCAAACCATATGTCAAACCACCTGAACAAGGTAAACTGGATCCCCTGGTCACTTCTGCTGAAGAATTCAGTGAAAGAGTATGGTCTTTAGAAAAAAATAGCCGCTTAGGGACCGCCTTATTTAATATATTTTCCGGTATCAGTCCGGTCGCAGCTAATGATCTTTGTTTTGCAGCTGGGTTAGATCCCTTACTGCCTACCGAGCAATGCGGTATTTACGAGTTGGAAACTCTTTTTGATTTTTTGCAGAAGCGGCTGCAGGAATTAAAACAAGGGTCCAATCAACCGTCTTTTATTTACAAGAAAGAGCAATTATCAGATTACTCGCCTTTCAATCTTCTGCAGCAAAAGCAGCTTGAAGCTCCTTTATCCATGAATCAGGTCTGCAGTCATTTTTATAAATCAAAATGGCAAGCTCAGCATTTGGAATCACTACGTTCCAGATATCAGCGCCATGTAAAAGACTTACTGGATAAAGCCAATAAAAAACGGTTTTTTCAGGAAGGGGATCTTTCCAATGCGTTAAAAAATGAAAAGTACCGGGAATGGGGCGAACTGCTGACTTCGTATTCTCATACCTTCAAAAAAGGCGATACGGAAGTGACACTGACCAATTTTTATACCGGCCTGCCGGAAAAGGTGGATCTGGATGTCCGCTATACGCCCATTCAAAATGCCCAGCGGTATTTTAAGATCTACAACAAGAGCCGCCGGGCAATTATAATGCTGGAAAAACTGCTTAAACAAAACGCAGCTGAGATCGAATATATGGAATCAGTCAGTCTGGCCTTATCACAGGCCGAATCAATAACAGAGCTGGATGAAATCGCTGAAGAGCTGGAAAAAGAAGGCTATATTAAAAAGGTCAAAGGCCGCCAGGCGGTCATTAAAGAAAAAAGCATGCCGCGAAAATACATTTCCAGTGACGGTTTGACCATCCTGGTAGGCAGGAATAACCGGCAAAATGATCTGTTGACTTTAAAACAAGCCGAGAAAGATGACCTGTGGTTTCATACCAAAGACATTCCTGGTTCTCATGTGATCGTTCGCCTGAACAAACAAGCCCGGTCCATTGACGATGTCCCTGACAAGACCATAGAAGAAGCGGCTGCTCTGGCTGCCTATTTCAGTAAAGCCAGGCTTTCCGCCAAAGTCCCTGTTGATTATACTTTCCGTTTTAATGTGAAAAAACCGGGTGGCGCCAAACCGGGTAAAGTTATTTACGACAATTACTGGACCATTATGGCTGATCCCCAGGATCGGTCTGAAACAGAAGGAGCAAGCAATGTATAAAGCAGAAGATTTCGACCGAAAAATCATTGAAGAAAAGAAGTTTATATCTCTCATCAAACCCGGCAGTCGGATATTTCTCTCCAGCGGGCCTGCCGAACCTGCCCGAGCGGCTAAAATGATCACAAGCTCAGAAAAGCTTCTGGGTTATGATCTGGAGATCATCCAGGTCGTTGCCACCGGAGATTATTTTCCTGACCAATCCCATTCCAACCGCAATTACCGATATAAAACCTTTCGCAGCGGAGAAACCGCCATTGAAGAAACCTCCGACGGAAAGAAGGATTATTATCCTTCCAATCTTCTGGAAATACCCTATATATTTGCTACCCAGGCCATCGAGATCGACATCGCAGTGATCACCACCTCCCCCCCAGACAAGCGGGGGTTTATGAACCTTGGCGCTGCCATTGACACTGCGGATACGGTCATTAAAAACGCGGCCGTGGTCATTGCCGAAGTAAACCCGAACATCCCGATTACATACGGTGATACCTTGATCCATTTTGACCAGGTGGATCATATTATCCTAAGTGACGAACCTTTGACTGAACGGGAAAGAAAACCCTATGACGAACTGCAGGATCGGATCGGCTGGCATGTGAGCAATCTTATTCAGGATGGATCAACGGTGGTGATGCACGTCGGCAGAACTTTCGACGCCATTGCCAGTCATTTACGATCCAAGAAAAATCTTGGCATCCTGACCAATGTGGTTTCCGACTGGATCATCGACCTGGTTGAAGACGGCGCGGTATCTTTGGACAGGAAGCGGGAATATGGCGGGCAGATATCTACCAGCTATTGTTTTGGCACTCGGGAACTTTACGATTATGTAGACAATAATCAGCTTTTTGGCTTTTATCCCATCGCCAAACTGGCAAACCCACTTGAAATAAGAAGTATCTCCAAACTTATCAGTATTTTGAATGTTGAAAAAATCGATGTAACCGCTGCAAGAATTCTGGTTTACACAGGTGACGATCTGCTTTCCGGTTATGAAAGCAAATTCAATTTTGCTGTGGGGACCGCATACTCAGGAAGCGGAAAAGTCATATTCGCCCTGAAGTCGGTTGACCAGAATGGCGACAGCAATATTGTGCTCTCCCTTGACAAGGATCTGGACCGGGTCAGGTCGACCCTTAGCATCGCCAGATATGTAGTCACTGAATACGGTGTGGCTTCTCTGTTTGGCAAGTCTATCCGGGAACGGGCGCTGTCCCTGATCGAAGTTGCCCATCCTGATCACCGGGAAGCGCTTTTTAAGCAGGCCAAAGAGGAAGGATATCTTTATCCCGATCAAATTTACCGCTCGATCGCCGCCAACTATCCAGCCCATATTGAAACAGTTAAAACTTTCAAAGACGGATTGGAGCTTAAGATCAGACCGATAAGGGCTTCCGATGAGGATATGATGAGAAGGCTATTTTACAAGTTCTCCGACCGGTCAAAATATTATCGCTATTTCACCAGTATCAGGGTGATGCCCCATGAAAATATGCAGAAGTACCTGAGTGTTGATTATGATAAAATCATGTCCGTCGTCGCCGTCCAATATCATGGCAATATTGAAAGGATCGTTGCCGAAGCCAGATATGCTGCATATCCCAATGGGGAGACTTATGAGATGGCCTTTCTGGTCGATGAGGATTTCCACGGCAGGGGCATAGCCACTTATCTGGCAGAATTCCTGATCATGACCGCCCGGGGAAGAGGAATCAAAAAGCTCAGCGCCCTGGTGCTATCACAGAACATCAAGATGCTTAAAGTTTTTGATAAACTTTCCGTCAAACCGGTAAAAAATTATGACGGGGATACCATCGAACTATTCTTTGATTTGTAGAAATATTAAAAGCTCAAATTATTAATTTAAGAACTTAATGCAATTTATTAGAAAAACCAGGAACGGTTTGTTCCTGGTTTTTTTGTAGCAACCCTTCCCTTTTAGGAATTTACAATCCGGTCATAAGATTTTACGGTCATCAGGTAATAGATAAAATAAATCACCGTAAATACCGCGATGGTAACCAAGGTAGATATGACAAAATTGGTGACCAGCATATCAGCCAATGCCATCAGGGCCACCCAGCTGTGGGCGATGCCAACCATCAGCGGGAAAAGGAACACATAGAGCAGCTGCTTGCTGATAGCAGTGTGTACTTCTCTCCTGCTGAGTCCTATATTGCGCAGGATCTGATAATTGAACCTTTCTTTCTGCGCTTCATTCAATTGCCGGAAATAAATGATGCTGCCGGTAGCCAGCAGGAAGACCAGGCCCAGGAAGCCGCCGATGAACATCATCATGCCCCGCTGCTCCATGTTACGCATATATTCTGTGTAGTAGGCATTCCAGGTATAGGACGGCAGGGTATTTTGCAGTTCCGCCGTTAAGGCCTGGCTGTTCTTTTGATCAGCCACCATCATTACCCGCAGAGATCCTGGATCCTGTGCTTTGGTAAGCTGTTCATAGGCTGAATCATTTAACACCAGAGCTCTCCAGGTATTGGAATTATTGGTCAGCTTGTAGGGCCGTCGGTCGGTGATAAAGAATTCCTGTCTCTTTTGTTCATCCAATACCAATGACACCTCTTTATTTACATAATCTTCCCGAGTGTCATAGTCGGAATAAACGATCACAGCCTCTTGCTGCCGGATGATATCCACCGTTTCCCAGCCTTTGATCCGGGCCAGTTCATTATAATCACTCTCTGGAACTACCGAAAAATGAAAACGATCATCGTGTATAATTCCCAAAGCCGCGATAAAGCTGATCTCCGCTGAATCAAGCAACTGGTTTTGCGGATATCTGGCCAGGATCCGGTCTACTTGCTGGTCCCGGCTGTCATCATTCCAATACACATAACTGAATGGATTATGGTGCGCCATTGCTTTGTTGATATCCTGATATATCCCGTAGCTCATCCCCATGGCCGTCAGCGTGGTGGCATTGAGTATGGCGATGGTCGCCAGGAGTGTGGCATTGCTCTTGATGCGGTACAGTA
>CAZNPR010000044.1:0-9777 GCA_964574965.1 uncultured Syntrophomonas sp.
CCTTTTCTTTTCATTCTATCTCTAACTCCTCTTTATCAATTCTGATCGATCAATAGTACCGTCAAAAATATTCACGATCCGGTCAGCATAACCGGCAATATTGGCATCGTGGGTGACTAAAACCAGATTTTGCCCATTTTCCCTGGTGATCTTAAGCATCAGGTCCATCACATCTGAGGTGGTGCGGGAATCCAGATTACCAGTGGGTTCATCGGCAAACACGATCCTGGGTTTAATAACAAAGGCCCGTGCAATTCCGACCCGCTGCTGCTGCCCGCCGCTTAACTGGGTCGGTCGGTGAAGCGCATGCTTTTTCAGCCCCACCGCATTCAGCATCTTTAGCGCCATCTTTTCCCGCTGCTTTTTTTCTATTCCGCGGAAAATCAAAGGAAGAGCAACATTTTCCAGGGCTGTAAGAGCAGGCAATAAATTATACGATTGAAATACAAAACCTATGTAACGCTGCCTGAACCTGGCTAACTGCCTTTCGTTCATTTTTACAATGTTATATCCGAATAGTTCGATGGTACCCCGGGTAGGTTTTTCCAACCCGGCGATCATGTTTAACAATGTGGTTTTACCGGAACCTGATGTTCCTAATATACAGGTGATCTCACCATGATCCATCTCCATCGAGATATGATCCAGGGCCACTACCTTCTCTTCGCCTACCCGGTAGACTTTACGTAAATTATCGATTGTTACCGCCGCGCAAATCGTATTTCCCTCCTCTGCCATATATATCTAATTATAGTTGATCAAACCAATTTACTTTCACTTATTTTCATAAAAACTTTGTATTGAAATGCTTGTTTTCAACTGGACAGATTAATACGGGTAGGGGGTATACAAATACAGCTGCACATGTTAATATGAACTTACATACAGGCTGCTAAAACAACAAAACGAGGAGGAGAAAATAATGGGGAAAATTGATCAAGCTGTAATAAAAGAATTACAGTCTCATTATGGTAACCGGGTTAGCTTCGACTCCCTTGAACGGAAAATATATGCTCATGACATGGGGACCATGCCTTCAATGATCAAACCGCTGGCGGGTAATCCAGTGCCTGACGGCATTGTTCAGCCGGCATCGGAGGAAGAACTTGTAGAACTGGTGAAGCTAGCCAGGCGGGAGAAAATTAACCTCACTCCCCGCGGCAAGGCTACTTCAGGTTATGGGGGCGTTTTGCCGGTAGAAGGAGGTTTGGTGGTCGAGTTCAACCGCATGAATAAAATCATCGCCATTGACGGTGAAAATTTGACCGCTGTGGTAGAACCCGGCGTGGTATGGAAGGAACTCGAATATCATTTAAACCAGCAGAATTTGACTCTGGCTCTCTACCCTACCAGTTTTCCTGCTTCCACGGTGGGCGGCTGGCTGGCGCAGGGCGGAGCCGGTATTGGCAGCTATGAGTACGGTTACTTTGCCGATAATGTTCTGTCCGCACGGGTCGTTCTGCCTGATGGGAATATACGTGAGTTAAAAGGAAATGAACTAAACCTGGTCAGCGAGGTAAACGGGATCACCGGTCTGATCAGTCAGGTGATCATTCAGGTCAAAGATTTGAAACCTATGCATATCAATGCAATCGCTTTTGATACAGTGGAAAATATGACTGATTTTATGGAAGGACTCTATCAGAGAAAAGTCAAGCTCTGGTCAGTAAGCTTCATTAACCCGGAAGCGGCTAAAATGAAGAATAAGCTCCCCCCGCATCTGCATCATGGTCATCCGGTAACTGATGATCACAAGGTGGTCCTGCCGGAAAAATTTATTGCCATTTTATCCTGCACCGCCGACAGGTGTGACTTGATCATGAACGATGTACAGGAACTGGCGGCTTTATATAATGGCGAATTTTTATCAGAGGAAATTGCCCGGCATGAATGGGATGCCCGTTTTGAACCGATGCGGGCCAAACGTATCGCCCCTTCTCTGATCCCCAGCGAAGTGGTGGTGCCTCTGGAAAAACTGGCGCAGGTGATCCGGGAGATCGACAGCGAGATCGATCATCCATTTATTCTGGAAGGTTTTGCTACGGACCGCAAAGAATTTGTGCTGCTGGGCTTTATCCCCCACGATGAGCGTAAATTCAACTTCAACCTGGCTTTCGGTTTATCACTGACGGTGCTGAAAACTGCACAAAAGCACGGCGGTCGTCCTTATGCCACGGCACTGTATTTCACCAGTATGGCGGAAGAAGTATTGGGGAAAGAACGGGTGGAAGAATTACGACGGTTCAAAGCGGATATCGACCCGGACGGATTGATGAATCCGGGTAAAGTTTTAGATAAGACCATGGTTTCCAGCGCACTGAAAATGGCCAATGCTTTTGAACCATTGATCAGAGTATTCGGCAATTGGGCCAAGGGCAAAGAAGCCGGGGAAGTTTTTAAAGCCCGTAAAGGGATCCCCGGGGATATTGCCTGGTATGCTTACGCCTGTTCACAGTGCGGTTATTGCGTAGAACAATGTGACCAGTATTATGGCCGGGGCTGGGAATCTCAATCACCTCGAGGAAAATGGACCTATTTAAAGATGGTCCTGGAAGGCGAAGAAGAATGGGACCAGAAAGCGGTCACCAACTTTATGTCCTGTACCACCTGTGAGATGTGCAACCATACCTGCCAGCTGGATCTGCCCAACGAATCTTCCTGGCTGACTTTAAGAGGCGAATTGATCGATAAAAGAGGCTTTCATACTTTCCCGCCTTTTGAGATCATGGTCAACACCATGCGTCAGCAAGGCAATATCTGGGGCAGTTATGCCAAAGACCGGGATGGCTGGATGACCGATGAAATCAGGGAATACGTCAGTGATAAATCTGATTATGCTTTCTTCCCGGGCTGTACTTCCTCCTTTGTTGAACAGGACGTGGCCCAGTCAACTGCTTTACTGCTGAAAGAAGCCGGTGTAAATTTCAGTTATATCGGCAAGGAAGAGGAATGTTGCGGGATCCCGATGCTGGTTTCCGGCCGCTGGGAAGTATTCGATGAAACCGCTGCTAAAAATATCGAGAATATGAAAAAGACCGGCGCCACAAAAATCATTACCACCTGTCCGGCTTGCTGGCTGGTGTGGGATATTTACTACCGGCACTGGGCGGAAGAAAGAGGTATCGATTATCCTTTCCATGCCATGCATTATGCCGATGTTCTGGGTGAACTGATCGAAAAAGGCGAGTTTAAACTGCCCGGTGATATCGGACGCAAAGTGACCTATCATGACCCTTGCCATATGGGCCGAGCCGGGGTACGCTATGAAGGTCCCCGGACTTTGATCGAAGCCATCCCCGGCAGCAATTTCCGGGAAATGCGTTTCAATAAAGAAGAGGCTCATTGCTGTGGTGCGGTACTCACCCTGGTGGCTGACCCCGATGTGGCAGAAGTCATCGGCGCCAAAAGGATCCAGGAAGCCATCGATACCGGTGCTGATACCCTGATCACTGCTTGTCCCTGCTGCCGGGTACAGCTCAAACGTTCACGGGATCTGGGCAACTTCCCCATTGAGATACGGGATCTGTCGACCCTGGCAGCGGAATCCTTTGGTTATCATATTCCGGATTCCAATGCCGTTATCGATGAAAAATGGGGCGTCTTTGAGCAGATGATCCGTTTGATGACACCCTGGGGAATGGCGGATCTGATGGCGGATATGATTCCTGATCTCATCAATGCCATGCCGGATATGTATCGCGGTATGATGCAGATGGTTGTAAAATCCCCGGCTTCCCTGAAAGAGCCGATGATATCCATGATGAGCTCCATGATGCCGGCACTCTTCCCCAAATTGATGCCGGACATCATGCCCAAAGTGATGCCCAAAATGCTGGAGAAAGTAGGGGAGGCCATCACGATGCCTGACTATCTGGCTGAACAGATGCCGGATCTGATGCCTAAAACCATGGATGTATTGATGCCCAAAATGTTAAAAGAAATCATTCCTTATTTTATGCCCCATATGGTGGAATATCTGCGTACGGCTAAAGAGATATAATCAACCATAAGCAGGGGGAGCTTAACGGCTCCCCCTGCTGCGTTTCGTATCTCTTTATTGCTGTTAATTGTGCTCCAGACCTTCGATTGGCTTATCCAAGCTTAACAGTGTTTTTCCCGGCCAGATATCCAAAGGTATAGGCGCGGCCATGGCTGTTGCCAGGCAAGTTTACACAATAGTCATTGGCATAATAACTTCCGGAAGCATTGCCGGCTGCGTACAAGCCAGGAATGACATTCAGTTCTTCATCCAGCACCTGGAGATCAGTATTGATTTTCAGGCCTCCCAGGGTAACCAGTAATGCCGTTCCCAATGGGGCAGCATAATAGGTCGGTTTTTCGATGGTGGTCAGGCAGGCAGATCGTTTGCCGTAATCTTCGTCAACGCCTTTTTTAGCCAGTTCATTATAACGTTCCACGGTCTTCAGTAAGTTTTCCTTGGGAACGCCCATCTTATCAGCTAATTCTTCCAGGGTCTCTGCACTCTTGATATAGCCTTTTTCGACGTAGGTTTTTACATTTTCGGGGTTATGGAAGTCGGTACGCATGTCCTTACAAGCGACGACCTTAAAGGAAGGTGCTTCTTCCGGCCACTTGGCATCCCAGACGGTCCAGCGGGCATTGCCGGGCTGCTGCCGCTGCGCATTGGATAAATAAGCGTAGGGCAGTTCTTCATTTTCGTACCGCAGTCCTCTTTCATTTACACTCAGCCAGGGCTGACGCATCAAGGCATCGGCTAAAATGGGAGCGCCCGGTACGGCAAAGTCAAAATACATGGGAGCGTGGGGGAACTCATCTATGGCTGCACCGATCCACATGCCCATCTTTTGTCCGTCACCGGTATTATGATCCCCGTCCACCATTTCATACATATTGGCATGTATATACTTGGTGGAAGGGATATAGTATTCCCGCATTTCCTTGTCCGCATTATAGTCTCCGGAGCAAAGGACGATCCCTTTGGTGCCGACATATTTGGTGTAGGCTCCTTCTTCTCCGGCGATCACTGCTGTGACCCGACCTTTATTATCATCTTCACGAACCAATTGGACCGCCGGGGTCTTGAAGCGAAGGTCCACTCCGGCATCTATGCAGCCCTGCTTTAAGGTATAACGCATGGATGCTGTCCAAGGATGGGTTCCTTTGGGTGCATCTGCAACAGCAGCTTCACTGGGATCCATTCTAAAGCTTAAAGTGGGAAAACCTCTCACAACCGTGCCGGGAGTAGCGGTTTCATCCAGGGGAACCGGTTTGGGTTTGCATCCATAACCTTCTGCTTTGGCCATGATCCAGTCAGCTACCATGCCGCTGTTTTCCGCCCATAATGAAACAACTCTCTGATCGCCTTTGTAGGCATTGTAGCGCATGATTTCCTGGACTGCTTCCATCTTATTGATGTCGTTATTGATCTGCTTCTGCATCTTGGTTCCAATGGCTCCATAGTCATTGCCGCGGAAATTAACTCTTTCGCTTTTTTCCAGCAAAATGACTTTTGCACCTTCCTCGGCAGCCGACATGGCAGCACATAGTCCTGACATACCTCCGCCTACTACAATAACATCTGCCGTTATTGTTTCTTTGATGTCAGCATCTTTGATCGGTTCCGGGGCTTTTAAAAAGCTGGGGACCCCGCCTTCGGCTGGAGCTTCTGCCTGCGGAGCGGGTTCTTTCTCTTTGGGACTGCAGCCGATTATGGCTCCGGCTGAACCAAGTGCTACCGTACTGACTGCAGCACCTTTAATAAAGGTTCGTCTTGATACTCCGTTTTGATTTTCTTCTTTACTCATAGTCTCTCCCCTTTCTGTTTTGTCTCCTTGACACACACATTGCTTTTGCTATTACCTATTTTTTACTGCTAACAAAACTGAGTTTCAACAATTCGGCACAAACCTGTTTATTCCCCATCTTTTTTAGAATTCTCTACATTTAGTATACCAATAAGGTTTTCGTTTTGCATCGTGAATTATTACGAAGCTTGGCTGAAAAAACTGTGATAGACTCCAAACATCATAGCCCAAATCACTCATTCCCTGAGACGATATCCAAAAAGGAGAAGCAATTACTGTATAATACTCTAAAGACAATTACTCAGTTTATGTCTATAATAATAGAAATTACACCTTCAAATTATACTAAAGCTGAAATCGAAATGACGCGCGAAATTAATAAAATTTCCGCCGTTAACAAACACTAAAATATGATTTTCAAGGAGGTTTTTATGAAAAACAATGGCGGGGAGAGCAAAAGCTTTCGGGAAAAGTATCTTAACAAAAAGGTGATCCTTATTGTGATCGGTATAGTAATTGTAATCGGCGGTGTAACTGCCGGTGCTCTGCTTAAGGCCAGCGAAAATCCTTCTTTTTGCGCCACTTGTCATATCATTAAACCTTATTATGTCTCCTGGAGCGAAGGTGCTCTTTTAGACAATAAACACGCTGCGGAAGATGTTGAGTGTTTAGATTGTCATCATCGGACTATCCCTGAGAAGGCTATGGAAGGCCTTAATTTCATTACCGGCAATTATTACCTGCCTTTGGAAGGACCTCCGGGAGATCGTGCCATGTGCCTGGATTGCCATTCTGAAGAAGGCGAAGGCGAGAGCTGGGACGAGATCAAAGCGGCTACAAACTTCGAAGATTCCAATCCCCATGATTCTCATAATGGCGAGCAGGATTGCAATCTCTGCCACCAGATGCATGAGAAATCCAAGCCTATGTGCGCAGAATGCCATGTCTGGAAATGGTATGACGATTTGGATGAAAGCTGGGAGGACCTTTAAGATTTGATCGAACCGGAGATGTGTTGATGCGCTTCTTTAAATTTGTATCTTCTATGACCACCGGCTTGGTGCTGTTAGCTCTGATCGGCATAGCATCAGCCGTTGGTTCCAGCTTATGGCCGGAGAATTTCTTTCAGGCCTGGTCTTTTCGCCTTTTATTACTTTTTCTCTTTATTAATATGGCGCTGTGTACGATCAATACCAGTACAAGATTTTTTCGCCACTGGGTGAAAATCAGCCAAAACTGGAAGATATTATTCAGAAGCACCGGCCTTTTGATGCTGCATGCCGGTATCGTCCTGATCCTTATTGGTGCCGGGCTCTACTCCTATCTTGGCCATAGTGTACAAGTGAGTATTCTGCAGGGTGATACCGTTGAGATCAATAAAGTGATTCCCGTTGATAATAGATTTTCACTGAAACTCCAATCATTTTCCATAGATTTCAATGCAGACGGTTCTCCATCCCAATACTATTCTGAACTGGAAGTGTTGGAAGCAGAAAAAACGGCCTTTACCAAAACCGTCAGTGTTAACCATCCCCTGGTCTATAAAGGCGTAAAAGCTTATCAGAACAGTTACGGTTACTTAACTGACGTAGTGGTGCAAGATGGTGATACGGCGCAAAAAACTGTTTTGGCCCAGGACGGAGACTTTATACAATTTGCTGATACGACCAGAACGGTAAAAGTATTTAAATATATCCCGCACTTTGACCCGGAACTGGGCCTGGAGACCAGATCCATGGAAGCGGTAAATCCCCGGGTGGTTTATTCAGTTTATGAAGATACCGAGCTGCTTGGTGTAGGAGCGGCCCCTTTTGGTGAACCGATCAGCATAGACGAAAATGTAATTGTTGAATTTAAACAGGTTCGTCCCTATACCGTGTTAACAGTAAAAACCGATCCGGGTCTGCCTCTGGTAACCACCGGTGGGTTACTGCTGATGTTGGGGGTATGTATGGTATTATTCGGTCCTTCGGCCAGGAAAAAAGGAGGTGTCATCCATAAATGACAAATGAACGCCTTATGATTGATATCGTTTTGGTTTTATATGCGGCTGCTGCAGCCGGTTATTTCATCAGCGTAGGTTACCGGTGGCTGGCTAAAGCTTCCTTCTGGCTGGCATCCATTGGTTTGGCCGCTAATTTCTTGGCCCTGGTGAACCGGGTATCCCTAAGTGGCAGGCTGCCTCTTTCCAATGGCTATGAATTTTTACTCAGCTTTGCCTTTATTACTGTTTTGATGTATCTGCTTTATGAAATACTCAGTGACAATCAAAAAGCCGGCGGCGTAGTAATGCTGCTCAATACCCTCCTGATCACTGCGATCATCGTACTGATGCCACAGCAGATCGGTGAGACAACCCCGCTGATGCCGGCCTTAAAAAGCCCCTGGCTGACGGTGCATGTTATCACTGCCATCATTGCTTACAGTGCTTTTACTTTAGCAGCGGGACTTGCTATAATACAATTGCGTAATGCAATATCAGCAGATGACTCTTCAATTTATAGAATCGTAAGCGCTGGTTTTGCCATGTTGTCATTATCGATCGTGTTGGGAGCCATCTGGGCTGAACAGGTATGGGGCAGTTATTGGACCTGGGATCCCAAGGAAACATGGGCGTTAGTTACCTGGATCATCTATGCCATTTATTTGCACCTTCATCGGCAGCGAGGCTGGAGAGGCAATAATGCCCGCATTTTAATAATAATCGGCTTTTTATTGGTCCTGTTTACTTTCTTTGGCGTCAACTACCTGTTACCGGGACTGCATAGTTATGCTTAGACAGGTTGGTATAAAGAATTGATGGATGCGTTATTCTGGTTTAAAGGAGGGATTGACCATGTTTGGATTGATCGGTAACTTTGGCCCCTGGGAACTCGGCTTTATCCTCATTATTGTCCTCATTATAATGGGACCTGGCAAACTGCCCAAAGTCGCAGAATCCATGGGAAAAGCCATTAAGAATTTTCGCAATGCCAAAGCTGATGATGACGATAACGAATTAAGCTAAAATGCCAGTAAAAAAGAGGCTGTTTTTAATAAACAGTCTCTTTTATTATGGATCGATCTTACTCCCCCTGCGCTTGAGCCACTCTTGTCTTTTCTGCCAGTACCTTTAATTTCTTCAGTTCCACAAATACAAAGGATGCTGTTAATATGACTGCTAAACAGTCTGCTATGGGGGCCGTCCTCCAAATTCCTTCGATCCCCCAATAATTAGGCAATATTAATAATAATGGAATGAACAGCAGCACCTGGCGGGATAAACTTAAGATCGCCGCTTGTACCGGTTTGCCGACTGACTGAAAATAAGTCGCCCCTATGACTTGAAAACCTACGATGGGGAAAGCGGCGAAATATACCAGCATGGCATGAGAGGTCAGATTGGTCAAGGCTATATCTCCTTTACTGAATAAAGCCGCCAGAGGAACTGCGAATAAGCGAATGATGATAAATCCTGCTATGGCAATGCATGTAGCTACGAAGACTGCTTTCTTCCAGGCTTCGATCACCCGGTCATATTGTCTGGCACCATAGTTATAACCAATGAGCGGCTGGGCTCCCTGGTTTATACCCAGTATGGGCATAAAGAATATCATCCCCAGACTCATCATGATGCCGATGGCCGATAACGCTATATCGCCTCCGTAGCTCATCAAAGCATGGTTTAAAATCACTTGCTGTACACTGGTAGCTAACTGCATCGCGCAAGGCGCAAAACCAATCGCCATAATGGCTAACACCACAGGCATTTGTGGTATCAGATTTTTCACATATATTTTGACCAGATTGCGTCCGGACAAAAAGTAGCTCAACACCCACAGAGCAGCTGCCGTTTGGGCGATAACTGAGGCCAGTGCCGAACCTTTTATCCCCCAGCCAAATATAAAAATAAAAACATAGTTTAAGATGATATTGACAATAGCTCCTAAAAATTGCGTATACATAGACATGCGGGGATTGCCTTCTGCCCTGATGAAGTTGTTGGCCCCCA
>CAZNPR010000044.1:9877-12674 GCA_964574965.1 uncultured Syntrophomonas sp.
GTATACATAGACATGCGGGGATTGCCTTCTGCCCTGATGAAGTTGTTGGCCCCCATGGCAAAAGAAGTAATGGGAGCCCCTAACATGATGATGGTTATATAATCGCGGGCATATGGATATACTTCCGCACTGGAACCTAAAGCAGTCAATATTGGCTGCGCAAAAACCAGAAAAATTATGGAGAATACGGCAGGCAATAAAACCAGCATTGACATTGCATTTCCTGCAACCACTTCGGCTTCAGCTTTCTTCTGTTCACCCAGGCGGATAGAAATCAAGGCTGTGGCCCCTACCCCGATCAGGATCGATAAGGCCATTAAGATCGTCATGACCGGCAGAGCAACAGCTGTAGCTGCCAGAGCCAAAGAACCCACCCCACGGCCAACAAAAATACGGGCAACAATGTTATATAAAGCATTTACCACCATACCCACAATAGCAGGCAGGGAAAACATCCACAACAGGCGGCCTATGCTCTGTTTACCCATTAGTTCAGAACTGTCCATCTAAAAATTCACCTGATTTCAATGATTATATTTCGGTTTGATCGACCGACCAGAGAGTCAATGCTAATAGTATACTACTATATCAATAATTAGAACAGAATTTCTGGTATGGCTTCCGGCTCTCTCATTGCCGCCGCAGGCATGACTGGTCGAGCAGGAAAAAGGCTGGTATTTGGAGAAATTTAACTATGGTTAAGGAGGGGACTATATGCAGGATAAAATCAAGCAAATCGCCAGTTTAATGACGAATTCCAAAAAAACGGTCGTTGTCACCGGTGCCGGTATCAGCACTGAAGCCGGCATCCCGGATTTTCGCGGTGAAAATGGTATTTACCGAAAACTGGGTGAAGACAAGGTGATGCGGATCATTAATATAGATACCTTTCGCCAGCACCCGGACGTATTCTATGAATTTTACCGGGAGCACTTCACCCTGGCCGAGGTGGAACCCAGCAAGGCGCATTACGTTCTGGCTGATCTGGAAACCAAAGGTTATGTGCATGCAGTGGTTACACAAAATATCGATAACCTCCATCAAAAAGCCGGCAGCAAAAATGTGATCCCGGTGCATGGCACTGCTGACCGTTTTGTGTGTCAAAAATACCACTGCGGGTCTGTTTATGATGCCCATAGCGCTTTAGCCGGCAAGGAACTGGTCCCCCGCTGTGAAAAATGCGGCGGCATCCTGAAGCCGGACGTGGTATTGTTTGGGGAAAACATTCAAAACTATATGGATGCACAGGAGAGTATCCTCTCCGCGCAATTGCTGATCGTGATCGGCTCGTCCCTGACCGTATACCCTCTGGCTGGATTCGTGAGGGCTTTTGATTCCTTCGCCCAGGACCTGGTCATTATCAATAAGGGGCCCACTTATATGGACCATGCAGCCAGGATCAAAGTTGATACCGGTACGACCGGAGTGATACTGGAACAAATCGCTGTGCAGCTCATGGCAAGTTCCTGAGCGCTGCCGAATAAGGCAAGGCTGGAAAGATTTTTACCGTACGCTGTTAATAATATATAATAATAAGGAAAGGATTCTTTTAAATCACACGTTTTGCTTCTGGCAGCGTAAATTTAGATCAATTCAAATAACATTCGCAACTTGAGTCGAAGAAATGGAGGATCTTAGATGTTAAATTTTGATTTTTACAACCCGACTAAACTAATGTTCGGTCAGGGGAGAATTGCTGACATTGCTGATGAAATTCCCAGAGATGCAAGCGTTCTGATAACCTATGGGGGAGGCAGTATAAAAAGCAACGGGGTTTACGATGAAGTCAAATCTGCCCTGGCTGGCTACGAAATCACCGAATTTGGCGGTATAGAGCCCAACCCTTTATATGAAACGCTGATGAAAGCAGTGGAACTGGCAAAAACCCACAAGATAGATTTTCTTTTAGCAGTTGGCGGTGGCTCGGTCATTGACGGAACGAAATTCATTGCTGCTGCTTCATTATATGCCGGCGACCCCTGGGAAATTATTTTTAGCCGGGGCGCCGTGGTCAAGGAATCGTTACCCTTAGGTGTGGTCCTTACTTTACCGGCCGCAGGTTCTGAATCCAACCATCGTGCAGTGGTTACCCGCCGGTCTATGAATGCCAAAATTTCTTTCTACAGCAACTCCTTCTTTCCTCGCTTCGCCGTTCTGGATCCGGTCAAAACCTATTCCCTACCCCCGGCTCAGATCAGCAACGGAGTGGTGGATGCCTATATACATGTGTTGGAACAGTATTTGACCTATCCGGTCAATGCCAAAGCACAGGAACGTTTTTCCGAAGGCTTACTGCTTACTTTGATCGAAGAAGGCCCCCGGGCTTTAGCCGAACCAATGAACTATGAAGTGCGCTCCAATATTATGCTGTGTGCCACCTTGGCTTTAAACGGCCTGATCAGTTCCGGTGTCCCCGCGGATTGGTCCACGCATATGGTAGGACACGAACTGACGGCTTTATATGGTATCGACCATGCTGCTACCATAGCGGCGTTGCTGCCCGGCATGCTGAAGGCTTTTAAGGATGACAAAAGGCTGATGTTGCTGCAATATGCAGAGCGTATTTGGGGGCTAAAAGAGGGGGAAGAGGATGCAGTGATCGAAGCGGCGATCGAAAAAACCGGGGAATTTTTTGCATCTATGCAGATGAAGACCACCCTCAGTGAACTCGGACTCACCGCAGATAATATACCAGAAATAATTACACATTTGGAAAGCCATGACATGGTCAGACTGGGCGAAAGAAAAAATGTGACCCCTGATAGAGTACGCCAGGCCCTGGAACTCAGCCTGTAAT
>CAZNPR010000045.1:0-12663 GCA_964574965.1 uncultured Syntrophomonas sp.
ATGGCAGCAGCGCTAAACGAAGGAAGTCATGACAATTTTTTGCGCAAGACCCTGACTGCAAAGATAAAAAATGATCCTGCCCTTTCCGGGGTTAAACTTGCTGTAGACCAGGGCCTGGTCACGTTAAGCGGCCGGGTCGATTCCTGGGAGGCAGTGGTAGAAGCCGGACATCTGGCCGGGCTTTATCCCGGGGTCTATTCTGTGGTCAATCAATTGACCACCCCTGGGCAAAAGAAAAAAAAAGCCCGTCGGGTAAGCGGAAAAAATAAACAACGGAAGTTTCCGGCTGCCGATGTGGTGATCATCGGCGCTGGCATCGTGGGCTGCAGTCTGGCCCGGGAACTTTCCCGTTATAAACTGGATATCGTATTGCTGGACAAAGAAGCAGATGTAGCCTGCGGTACCAGCAAAGCCAATAATGCCATGGTTCATCCCGCTCTTTTCGTGGAGCCCGGTTCTCTAAAGCATCAGCTGAATCTGCGCGGCAATGAACTGTATACCCAGGCCGCCAAAGAGCTTGATTTCCCTCTGGAACGCACCGGATTGCTTGGTTTTATCAGGGATGAAAAGCAGCGTTCCATGCTGGACGCAATCAAAGCTATCGCCCAGATCAACCAGGTCCCGGATGTGGAGATTTTAGAAAATGAAGCAGCGGTTTTAAAGAAAAACCCTAATATCAAAGGTGCGGTGGGCGGAATTTTCGCTGCCACCACTGCCATCACCTGCCCTTATAAAGCGACGGTCGCTTTTGCAGAAAATGCGGTCAAAAATGGCGTGCGACTCCATTTGAATACCAAAGTGACAGGGCTTACAACTGTTGATGAGCAAGTGAAAGCAGTGGTTACCGATCAGGGAATTTTCCCAGCCGCTTTTGTAATCAATGCCGCCGGTGTCTATGCTGACGAAATCGCCGAAATGGCAGGTCAGCCTGAATTCACCATCCATCCCCGCAAAGGCGAACATATTCTTTTTGACCGCAAATACAGCCAAATACTGACCGGCTGCAATGCTGACCTGAGCCAGCCTCCCGATGCTCATACCAAAGGCGGGGGCGTTATTTTGACGGCAGACGGCAACCTGATGATCGGCCCCACCGCAGTCGAAGTATCTGACAAGGATGACCATAGCTGCACACGGGCTGGAATGGACAAAATGATGGAAAAATTCGCCCCTTTCATCACCCATATGCCCAAAGATTCAGTGATCGCTTATTTTGCCGGACTGCGGGCCGCTACCTATACGGAAGATTTCCATATCAAACCGTCTCGTTTTTATAAAGGACTGATCAATGTGGCCGGGATCCAATCCCCCGGATTAGCTTCCGCTCCTGCTATCGCTGAATATGTGATCTGGATGCTTGAGCAGGAAGGACTGGAATTAAAAAGCAATCCTGATTTCGATCCGATCAGGCACAGTCCGCCGGTTTTCAAGGAACAGACCAAAGCGGGTCAGAAGAAGTTGATCGCGGCAGATAAACGCTATGGTAATATCATCTGCCGCTGTGAAATGGTCAGTGAGGCGGAGATCGTCCATGCCATCCACGGGATCATTCCTGCCACCACGGTGGATGCGGTAAAACGAAGGACCCGGGCCGGAATGGGAAGATGTCAGAGTGGCTTCTGTCTCCCCAAAGTTGCACATATACTGTCCCGGGAATTAAATATCCCCCTTGAACAAGTGACCAAGGATGGTGCAGGCTCTTCCCTCTTTTGCGGGGAAACCGGAAGCGGAGGTGCCCGGCAATGAAGAAGGCAGATGTAGTCATCATCGGCGGTGGTCCGGCCGGAATGGCAGCCGCCCTTTCAGCCCGCGGAAACGGTGCGGAAAAAGTCCTGCTGATCGAAAGAGACAATACTCTGGGAGGGATCCTGCCCCAGTGTATCCATGACGGCTTCGGCACCGTAATCATGAAGGCCCGCCTGACCGGCCCTGAATATGCGGAGCATTTTAAGAATCTGGTGCAGGAAAACAAGATCGAGTGCCTGTTGTCCGCCATGGTACTGAATATAACTCCTGACTTGTCGATCATGGCTGTAAATCCTGATCAGGGAATGATAGAGATCCAGGCCAAATCCATCGTTCTGGCCATGGGATGCCGGGAGCGTACCCGTTCACAGATCATGATCCCCGGCAGCCGGCCCGCCGGTGTTTATACTGCCGGCACCGCCCAGCGTCTGGTAAATATAGAAGGATTGCTGCCGGGTCGTAAAGCAGTGATTTTAGGCAGCGGTGATATTGGTCTGATCATGGCCCGGCGTCTTACCCTGGAAGGTCTGGAAGTGGAAGGGGTTTACGAAATTTTAAACCGCCCCGGCGGCCTTACCCGCAATGTGGTGCAATGCCTGGAAGACTACCATATCCCGCTCTATCTCAGTCATACGGTCACTGCGGTCCATGGTCAGAAGCGGGTGGAAGGAGTGACTGTCTGCCCGGTGGACGAACAAATGATACCGCTGCCAGACCAGGAGCGGCATATCGATTGTGACTGCCTGATCCTCTCCGCCGGACTGATCCCGGAAAACGAGCTTTCCGAGCAGGCAGGGGTAGAAATAGACAAAACCACCCGAGGGCCTGTGGTGGATGAAAATTTTTCCACCAGTGTATCAGGGATCTTTGCCTGTGGCAATGTAGTTACTGTTTATGACCTGGTGGACTATGTCACCCAAAGCGGTGAACTTGCCGGACGGGGCGCAGCTCTTCATGCCAGAAGCCAGCTGCCGGCCAAAGAAGCGATCCCCTGTATTCCCGGAGACAACTGTGCCTTTATTGTGCCGCAATCACTGACCCCAGTGCGGGTTGTCGATGAAGTAAGTTTATATTTGCGGGTAAAGGAAACCATGCGCTCGGTCAGGATCGTTGCACGGGCCGGGGATGAAATACTGGCCACCAAACAAGAGAAAATCGTTAAGCCGCCGGAAATGGCGGTCATAAAGCTGCCATTGGAAAAGCTGCGGAATCTATCTGCTGATACGGGCATACGAATAGATATAAGCCCGATCACCCGTAAAGGAGGGGAAATCGATGGCTGAACATAACCTGACCTGTATATTATGTCCTTTAAGCTGCAGCCTGATCGTGCAGGAGGATCAGGGAAAAATATCAGAAGTAAGCGGCTATAGCTGTAAATTGGGTAAAGATTATGCGCCCCAGGAGCTTTTACGTCCCGTACGGGTGGTGACCACGACGGTAAAACTTGTAGGCGCAGACCTTCCCCGACTGCCGGTCAAAACGTCCCGACCCATCCCCAGAGAAAAGATTTTGGACTTTATGCAGGAAATTAAACCATTAATAGTGAATTCACCTGTAAGATGCGGTCAGGTAATCAAAGAAAATGTCGCCGGTTTAGATGCAAATCTGGTCGCGACCCGCTCTATACCTGACAGGTAAAAAAGGAGCTATCAATGGCTAAGAATACAATGGTTATTGTCAATCCGGCATCCGGCAATGGCAAAACGCGCAATAACTGGCCGGATATTAAAAATAATCTGGAAAAGGCAGGGTTGGAGTTTGATTTCGCCCATACTACCTGTCGTTTTGAAGCCACTTATTTTGTCCGTGAAGCGCTCAAAAACGGATACGAAACCATCGTTTCTGTAGGCGGAGACGGTACATTAAACGAAGTTGTCAATGGTTTCTTTGATAACGGCGTGATGATCAACCAGTCCGCCAAACTTGGTATCATCCCCGGCGGAACCGGAGGGGACTTCATCAGGACCCTGGACTACCCAAAAGACTACATTGAAGCTTGTCAAGTGATCGCCCGGGGGCAAAGCGAGCTCATTGATTTAGGAAAAGTTAATTTTTTTAATCATAATGCCAGCCCGATCAGCAGATATTTTATCAATGTTGCCGGATTCGGCCTGGATGGAGCAGTGGTGGATCGGGTCAATCGCACCAGCAAGTTTTTCGGAGGATTTCTTTCCTTTCTTTATGGAACTATAGCTGGAACACTGCAATTCCAGAGTTTCCCTCTCACCCTGGAAGTTGACGGCCAGTTGGTACACGAAGGTATGACCTCCGTGGTGACCGTTGCCAATGGACAATATTTTGGCGGCAGCATGCAGATCGCCCCCGGAGCTGTATTGGATGATGGGATCTTTGAGATCGTGATTGTGGAAGGATTGACCAAAGGACGATTGCTCAGATGCCTGCCTACCATTTATAAAGGAGCCCACGGGCAGTTTCCTGAAGTGAGCTTTTTACGAGGGATCAGGGTCAAGGCAACCTCGCCCGAGCGGGTTTTATTGGACATAGACGGTGAACAGCCTGGCATTTTAAATGCTGAATTTTCGATTCTGCCCAAAGTCTTAAACATTATCGGCTGATGACTTGTCCCTTCCGGCTCTACGGCTCCAGATCCTCCTCTTCCTCGTATACTGCAGCGATCTCTGCAGTATACTCTTCATTGCCGGGAAGTTCCTGGACATCACGCAATTTCCTTTCGATCGCCCGGGTCCTGGTGGCAGCCTTGTCGATATGGTTGCTGGCCTCCTGCAATTTCTTGCGGGTCTTGTCCAGAATTTCTCCGAAATGGCTGAACTCATTTTTGACCTGTCCTAAAAGCATCCAAACCTCACTGGAGCGTTTTTCAATCGCCAGAGTCCTGAAACCCAGAGAGAGGCTGTTTAGGAAAGCGGCCATGGTACTGGGACCGGTGATATTGACCCGATGCTTCTGCTGCAATTCTTCCAATAAGCCTGGTCGGCGTAAAACTTCGGCGTAAAGACTTTCCGTGGGCAAAAAGAGGATGGCAAAATCAGTGGTATGAGGCGGATCCAGATATTTCTCCTGAATATACTTGGCCTGGGCTTTGATTTTCATTTCCATTTGTTTGCTGGCTTCAGCCGCAGCAAGATTATCCCCTGCTTCACAGGCATCAATAAAACGCTGGTAGTCCTCAACAGGAAATTTAGCATCGATAGGAAGCCAGACTTCCTGACCAGACTCACCCCGTCCGGGCAGTCGGATGGCAAATTCCACCCGGTCATTACTGCCTTGTTTGGTGGCAACATTGAGCGCATATTGCTCCGGGGTAAGGACGGTCTCTAAAATATTGCCCAGTTGGATCTCTCCCCATACCCCGCGGGTCTTCACATTGGTCATAACTTTTTTCAAGTCACCTACCCCGGCTGCTAATACCTGCATCTCGCCAAGCCCTTTATGTACCAGCTCCAGTCTTTCGCTGACCAGCTGGAAGGATTCCCCCAGTCTCTTTTCCAGGGTAGCATGCAGTTTTTCATCGACGGTGGCTCTCATCAGTTCCAGTTTGTTACTGTTATCTTCCTGCAAAGACTTCAGCCTTTCTTCCAAAGTCAGCCTGACTGTTTCAATTTTTTGCTCGTTACTTTGGGTCAAGCTGCTTAACTGGCGGGAAAAAGCGTCCAGCTGCTCATTGATGGTTTGTCTGACCGTTTCCATGCGTTGTTCATTGGTATGCGTCAAATTGGCCAATTGTTTGGAAAAAGCATCCAGCTGTTCGTTTTGCAGCGCGGCATTCTGATGAATACGGTTTAACAGCGATTCATTCATTTTTTGCAGAGAAGACGACTGCTCTTCCCTGCCCTTTTGCGCGTTGCTGCTGTTTTCTTCCCGGCTGCTTCTGATTTCTTCCCGGAAAATATTCTCCAGCCTTTCTGCGTCTTTGCGCACTCCCTGCAGTTCCTTCTCTATCAGAAGGGATTTTTTATCACTGCCGAACCTGATAATAAGTACCAACAGCAGAATGATCACGATGCTGGAAAGAACGATATTGATCAATACATACGTATCCAATTACTCATCTCCTTATATCCCAATGCGGAAGGCAAAGCTTTATTGTTCCTGCGCGGTGCCGGTCGGCGGAGCCTTGATCAATTCAGGTGCTATGATCACTGCTTCTCCATAACCGGCGCCGGTTCCTCTTTTTGGTCCCGGAGCCGTGTCTGTCTTATCCTCTGCCGCCTTAAGATTTTTAAAAGCAACGGCCAGCATCAGCTTGATCCGGTTCAGCTGGTTAACCTCGCTGGCGCCGGGATCATAGTCAATGGCGGTAATATTAGCCTGGGGATAATGTTTTTTGATCGCTTTGATCATGCCTTTGCCGGTCACATGGTTGGGCAGGCAGGCAAAAGGCTGCACACAGATAATATTGGGGGTACCGGTTTTGATTAGTTCGATCATTTCCGCTGTAAGGAACCAGCCTTCCCCGGCATGATGCCCCAGTTGCAGGATCGGTTTGGCCAGTTCGGCCATATGCTCTATTGGTACGGGAGCGCCGAAGCGGCTGCTGGCCTGTAGAGCTTCTACCATATTGCGGCGCGACTTTTCCAATAAGCTGATATAAAGCCGTGATAGTATTTTTTTCTTGCGGCTGCCGGCCAAAGTCTCATAGTGATAGATCGGGTCAGCCAGAGAATAAAGAAAGAAATCCAGCATATCAGGAACCACTGCTTCTGCCCCTTCGGACTCAATAACGCCTACCACATTATTATTTGCGGTGGGATGATATTTGACCAGTATTTCTCCTACCACCCCTACCCGAGGCTTTCTTTTATCAATGATCTCCAGGCAGTCAAAATCCCGGATGATCTCTCTCACATATTGGTCAAACAATTTTCCGTCCCCGGTAACGATCTGGGCAGTTGCTTTCTCCACCCACTTCTTATGCAGCAAATTAGCGGAACCCGGAATTTTTTCATAAGGTCTGACCCGATATAAGACCCGCATTAAAAGATCACCATAAAGAACTGCCATGACTGCTTTTTTCAGCAGGCTCCAGGTCAATGCAAAGCCCGGATTCTTCTCCATTCCGGCAATGTTGGCAGAGATGACCGGCACATTTGAAAACCCGGCTTCCACCATGGCCTTGCGCAGCAAACCGATATAATTGGTGGCCCGGCATCCGCCGCCGGTCTGGGACATGACCACAGAAGTATTTTCCAAATCGTATTCCCCGGACTTCAGTGCTTCGATCAGTTGGCCCACCACAATGATGGTTGGATAGCAGGCATCATTGTTCACATACCTCAAGCCTTCGTCGATGGCACTGGCCCTGGCTTCAGGGAGCAGCTTGATCTGATACCCCTCACTGTTAAAAGCCGGCTCCAGAAACTCAAAATGCAGCGGCGCCATTTGCGGACACAGAATGGTGTGCTGTTTTTTCATTTCTTTAGTAAAAAGCCTGCGTTTTGGTCTTTCTTTAATTCTGCGCGGTTTAAACCCGTCTTCTTCCCGCTCTTCCATAGCCGCTTTCAAAGAGCGGACCCTGATACGGGCGGCACCCAAATTACTGCCTTCATCAATTTTTAAGACCGTATATATTTTCCCGTACTGGTGCAGGAGTTCCTCCACCTGATCGGTGGTGACCGCATCCAGTCCGCAGCCGAAGGAATTCAGCTGAATCAGTTCCAACTCCTCACTTTGGGCAACAAAACTGGCAGCAGCATAAAGCCGGGAATGATACATCCACTGATCAACTACCCGCAGCGGTCTTTCCACGTCCCCCATCCAGGCGATTGAATCTTCGGTCAAAACTGCCATTCCGTAATGATTGATAATATCAGGAATGCCATGGTGGATCTCCGGATCGATATGATAAGGCCGACCCGCCAGTACGATCCCTTTTTGCCCGGTCTCCTTAAGCAAACGCAGGGTTTCCTGACCTTTGGTGCGAATATCAGCTTTGAACTTTTCATCCTCTGCCCAAGCCGCTTTAAGGGCTCGCTTGATTTCCGTCCTGGGAATCTTATAACCAGCCAATTCTTCATACAGTCTTTGGGCCAGTCGTTTTTTATCATCATAAGGCAGGAAGGGATTAAAATAATTCACCCCCGGTTCCGCCAGTATATCCATATTATTTTTGAGTACATCCGGATACGAAATGACCATCGGGCAGTTAAAGTGATTGGCAGCATCGTCCTGTTCCTGCCGTTCAAATACGATGGAAGGATAAAAGATGGTTTTGATACCTGCTTTCACCAGGGCAGCAATATGTCCATGGGCGATTTTCGCCGGGTAGCAGGCTGATTCGGAAGGGATCGTCTCATGCCCCAGCTCATAAACCTCCTTGGATGATGGCGGAGATAACTCCACCCTGAAGCCCAGGTGATCAAAAAAAGTAAACCAGAAGGGATAGTTTTCATACATATTCAAGACCCGGGGGATACCGATCACACCCCGGGGAGCATCCTTAAGCGGTAATGGTTCATAGGCAAAAAGCCGTTTATACTTATAATCAAACAGGTTGGGCAGTTTTGATTCTTTTCTGGCTCCGCCCCAGGCTTTTTCGCAGCGGTTGCCGGAAATAAATCGTTTGCCGTCCTGAAATTTGCTGATGGTCAAATGGCAGTTGTTGGTACAGCGGCCGCACCTGTTCATACTGTTGGAGACAGAAAAAGATTCCAGCTGTGTGCTGTTTAAAATAGTACTTTGTTCGTCCGGCAGGTATTTATTTCGGGCGATCAGTGCTGCACCGAAGGCCCCCATCAACCCGGCGATATCTGGCCGGGTTACTTCCCGTCCGGTGAGGTTTTCGAAAGCCCTCAGGATCGAATCATTGTTGAAGGTCCCTCCCTGCACCACCAGTTTTTCACCTAATTGTTGCGGGTCCCTGATCTTTATTACTTTAAACAGGGCATTTTTTATTACCGAATAAGCCAGTCCGGCCGAAATATCTCCTACCGTGGCTCCTTCTTTCTGGGCTTGTTTGACCTTAGAATTCATAAAAACGGTACAGCGTGACCCCAAATCTACGGGGGCTTCCGCACTAAGCGCTTCGACTGCAAATTTCTCCACCGACATATTGAGGGAATAGGCAAAAGTCTCAATAAAAGACCCGCAGCCTGATGAGCAGGCTTCATTGAGCATGATGCTATCTATGACTCCATCTCTTATCAGCATACATTTCATGTCCTGCCCGCCGATATCCAGGATAAAATCCACCCCGGGCAGAAAATGTTTCGCTCCGGTATAATGGGCAACCGTTTCAATTTCTCCCAGATCCATTCCCAGGGCCGCTTTGATCAGTCCTTCCCCATAACCGGTCACGGCTGAGTAAGCGATCCTGGCTTCCGGGTGAAGCCGTACATATATGTCCTTTAAAATTTTAACGGCAGAATTAAGAGGACTGCCTTCATTGCTTCCGTACCAGGAATAGAGCAGACGGCCCTGGTCATCGATCAGGGCAGACTTGCTGGTGGTGGAACCCGCATCGATCCCCAGAAAACAATCCCCAGTATAAGTTTCGATATTTGCCCTTTCCACTTTATTCTGGCTGTGGCGTTCTTGAAATGCTTTATAATCTGCCGCACTGGCAAAGAGCTGATCAAGTTTGCGGATCTCATCGCCGGAATTTTTCCTGAAGCCAGGCAGACGGCTGATAATGGATTTATAGCTTATGGGAACGGAAGTACCGGAAGCCAGCGCTGCACCCATGGCTACAAAGAACTGGGCATCATGCGGAAATAAAGCATCCTCATCCTTCAGGTGCAAGGTTTCCTTGAATCTGATCTGCAGTTGGGGCAAGAAATAAAGAGGACCTCCTAAAAAAGCAACTCTGCCTTTGATGGGTTTACCGCAGGCCAGTCCGCTGATGGTCTGGTTGACCACGGATTGAAATACCGAAGCCGCAATATCTTCCCGGGCTGCACCTTCATTTAACAACGGTTGGATATCACTCTTGGCAAAGACACCGCAGCGGGCAGCGATCGGATAAATCGTCTTGTGCAGGGCGGCCAGCTCATTTAATCCCTGGGCATCAGTATGCAGAAGAGAAGCCATCTGGTCGATAAAGGCACCGGTGCCGCCAGCACAGGAACCGTTCATACGCTGTTCCAGGCCATCATAATAATAGGTGATCTTGGCGTCCTCACCGCCTAATTCTATCGCTACATCTGTTTGGGGCAGGAATCGCTCAATGGCATGACTGCAGGCGATCACTTCCTGTACAAAGTCAATTTTCAGCCATTTGGATACAGAAAGACCCGCAGAACCAGTAACCAGTACCGTTACTTGCTGGCGGGGGAAAAACTCATAGGCTTCCTCTAATAAATCTGCGATGGTATTTTTTACATCGGCAAAATGGCGCCGGTATTTGCTGTAAACCAGTTGGTCTTCATCATCCAAGACCGCAATTTTTACAGTGGTTGAACCTATATCCAGACCCATGCGCAAATATTTTTCCATAAGCTGCAAAACACAAAACAGGTTTGTGTTTCTCCTCCTCTCCGGGAGCCAAGCTGCATAAAATGCTGTGACAAAAGATCAACATTTATAGATATTGAGATTATCCTAGCTTATCCCTGCTCGAATCTCAAGATTTTTTAAAGGGTAAAACAGTTGATAAACCGGTATTTTCTTGAAAGAATGCCGCTCAGCCGGTTTTTCCTGCATAAAATCAGTTAAAATCACGGCTGGCAGTCGTTTAGCGATACATGGCTTTTACTTCCCTGCAGCGTTTAGTTTTTATTCTTTTCCAGTACTAATATCGCCTTTTCTCCCACTTTTAAAGGGTTCTCCGGCTCCAGCTTTACTTTGATTTTTACCGTATCTTTATTTTTGTTGGCTGCTGTTTGCATATCTTTAGGCGTGTACTGCGCTTTGCTGTCTATATAGCTTATTACGCCCCGGAACTGTTCATTACCAGATTTTATAAGTATTTCCTGTCCATAATCAATATCCGGTAAATACTCCTCTGGCAAATAAGCCAGCAGGTATTTATCGTCCAGGGAGGCAATACCAGCAAGATCATAACCGGGAGATACCATGTTCCCCTGCAGATAATTGCGGCTGATCACCGTTCCGTCTGCTAAAGCAGTGATCTTGTACTTGGTAAGATTCTCTTTGGCTTGATCGATCTGGCTATTGGTCAGGTCGATCTCCGCCTGCAGTGCATCGATCTGGGTTTTCTTCGCCCCTTTTTGCAGAATGGCCAATTGCTGCCGGGCATTATCCAGTTGGGCTTGTTTCACGGTAATATCGATTCCTGCCTGTTCTGCTTTATATTCAGCTTCATCCCGGGCAGTCTCTGAGAGCCCCCCGGCAGCAAATAATTTTTGTGCTTTATCAAATGACTTTTGTGCCAGATCATTGGTGAGCCTTGAACTTTCCAGGGCCTTTTCTGCCAGAAGCACATTGTTTCCCGCCTGTTTAATTTGTTCCGTGTCGATACCTTCCAGCAGTTCCTTCATCATGGCCTGCTTTTTAGCCGCAGCTGCTTGCAGTTGTTCCAGAGCGTATTGCTGCCCGCTGTCATCAATGACGGCAATGACCTCCCCTGCTTTAATCTCCTGCCCCAACTCCAGCGGCATGGTGATGATTTTCCCTGAGACCTCACTGTAGTGGGAGATGATCGAAGTTTCTACTACTCCGCTTAGCTCCAGGTCCTTGCCCCCAGAGCAGCCGCTTATCAGGATTGTCAATAAAAGCAAACATAAAGCCGGAACCAACCGTTTCACTCATCATTCCTCCGTTTCTTCAAGCAATGTTCTCTGGTATCGGCAGATCTTTTAGATACTGCGATAACGCTTCAGCAGTCTGCTATTGATCAAAATAAAAATTATCGCAAATCCAGACATGACCGTTAAATCTGTAATAATAGCCGAAAACCCCAGGCCCTTGATCATGACCTGGGTAAGGGCATCCGTAACATAATAGAGCGGCACCACCTTTTCCACCAGGTCCCAGGGATACGGCAGACTAAAGATGCCGCAGAAAAATACCTGCGGAATGACCACCAACGGAATAAACTGTATCATTTGAAATTCGTTGTTGGCAGCAGTCGAAGCCAGTATGCCAAGGGTAAGAGCCACCATGGCATTGAGCAGCACGATTAATAGCACCAATAAGAAGGAACCGGCCATCACCATCTTTAAAACATAAACACAGTACCAGGAAATCACAAAGGCTTGTAAAACCGTAATGATCCCGAAGCCTAAAACATAACCCAGCACAATTTCCCAGCGTTTGATCGGCATGGAAAGTAATTTTTCCAGAGTCCCTCCATTTCGTTCCTGGAGAAAAGAGATCCCCGCCACCAAAAAGACAAAAAAGAAAATGATAAAGCCGATCAAAAGTGCTCCATAAATATCAAAGGTCGGCACGTCTTCATAACCGTACAGATAGTAGACCTCGGAGCGCAGATCTTTCCTGACCTGCATACCTGTTGCTTTTGCGTTTTCAATGGCCATCAATGCCTTGTTGATATCCAAAGGTTTACTGCCGTCGATTTCAATATAGGCTTTGCCGCTGGTGATATTTACGGAAGCGACCACTTCTCCCGCTTCCAGTGCCTTGCGGGCATCATCCGCATTATAGCGCAGCACATATACATCATTGGCTTCCAGGTTATTTATATAGGTCTCCGGTGCATTGACCACCGCTACGCTTACGGAACTGCCAATGGCATTGAAAACAAAATATAGCAGACTGAGCATCAAAATCGGCGCCATGATCATCAAGGCCAATGTCCGCTTGTCATGGCGCATCTGGGTAAGGATCCGGATCGCTAAAGCTCTAACCCTCATCCTGCGCACCTCCATAAAGTATAAAGGCTTCTTCCAAAGTATTGACTCCGTCTCGTTCCTGTAATTCCTGCGCCGTCCCTCGGGCAATGATCTGTCCATCCCGCATCATGGCAATTTGGTCGCATTTATCTGCTTCATCCATAACATGCGTGGTCACGATCAT
>CAZNPR010000046.1:0-3028 GCA_964574965.1 uncultured Syntrophomonas sp.
CCATTTAAATAACCGAGGGCCGGTGCCCTCTTTTTTATTTTTCCCTATGAGTCTGAAACTTGAAAGCCAGATGATCCACCAGCCATTTCAGTGAAAACTTTCCCCTTATTTAGGTTACTTTGAATTTAATTTTCAAGTCTTTCAAAATGGTTTCTCTTAGAAATCCAATCACATATTAGGTAAATTGCTATTACGATAGGAAAAGAATAAATGTGTTCCCAGTGTTTGGGGTTGTATATTCCTATCCAAACAAAGATAGGTTCTGCAATAAAAGAACTGCATACAGAAAAAACTGTGGCTTTAATTAAGGGCTTTATATAAGGCTTAATTTGCAGGAAGAACATTATAGTAACAGGCAGGAGTGTAAAGTCCCATGGAACAAATGCGGGAGAAAATGGGACAACATTATAATGGTAAGACCATAAACCAAAAAGTATCCCCATAATATCCAACCATGATGAGATCAATATGGCAAAAAGGCCTGCTAATAATAGCCTGTTTGTACTCTCTTTCCTTCTGAATATTATCCATATTACCCATGGGACAGTAGCAAGTGACACGCCCAGCCACCATTGCCAAGTAAGAAATGTATTGCTTAACCAAAGATGTATCATCTCATCATTTGCTTGTGAAATAAGGCTGTACGAATTTTCCATACCTTTAATATAATCACTCATTACTAACCCCCCTATACCATAAATGTTTGCTTAGCCTTACTACATTAGTAAAAATATTAAGACCGCTCACTCATTTAAAGCGTTTTCATTCAACCATTATTCTTTGCCTGCAGGCTTATAGCTATGCGTAAAAGGCTATTGTTACAGCAGTTATAATCCAGCAAATAAATACTCTTATACCATCGAATAAACCTCATCTGTATAACAAATAATGAACTAACCACTAATTACTTGGGAGTGTCCTTTATTGAAAGATACATCGATCGTCCGTCGCCCTAAAACAAACATCTCTTCCCTGGGTGTGATTTCCGTTCATTTGCGCAACCCTTGGGTCATCGCCTGGTGGTCCTTATGTTATCCCGGTTTTGGCCATTTGGCTTGCGGGGTCTTAAGTAAAGGTATTTTCGTGTTTGCAGGTGAATTGCTGATCAATTATATGGCTAAGATCAATCTGGCGATCCTTTACAGCTTTACCGGCAAATTCGATCTGGCTAAAGAGGTGCTGGATACCAAATGGCTGCTGGTTTATTGCGCCATTCTGATATATGCAATATGGGACAGCTATCGGGTAGCAGTTGAAGCGAACAAGTTAAGTATTCTGGCCGACCGTGAACATGCTACGATCACCCCAGCCAAAATCGGTTCTCTTTCTATCAATACCATGGTTATGCGGGTTCCCTGGGTAAGTGCTGCCTGGTCACTGCTTTTGCCGGGATTGGGGCAACTCTATAATCTTCAAGCCATAAAAGCATTCTCTCTGTTGCTGTCAGGCGGCGGCTTTTTGATCCTGTCCAATGCCCTGGCGGCGTTCCATTACACAGCCCTGGGCGATTTCCAGCAAGCCAAAGCTGTGATCGACTGGCAATGGTTTCTTAATATCCCCTCGTTTTATATATTTGCGATCTGGGAAGCACATACTGATACTGTTGAGCTCAACAAGCTTTTTAAAACGGAACAGGCGCAGAATTTCAAGGCTCAATTTCAAAGCCGGTTTTTTAATTATCCAGTTAACGGAGGTTAACACTTTGTATATCATGGCCACATTTAATCATTCCCTGCACACAGAGCTGGCGGTAACGCAGCTCTTGGAAAAGCAGCTGGATAAACAGCAAATTTTAGTGGTTCCTTTGGAAGCGATAAAAGGGGAACCGCGTCAAATATTTGATACCATCCATCATGCCGACGGCATGAGTATGATGGACGGCGCTGCTATTTTCGGCACCATCCTGATGACTCTTGGGACCATTTATGGTTTTGTTGCGGAGTGGGGACCTATAATTTGGGGATTGATCGGAATGCTATGGCTTTTTGCTGGGCTTTTTGATAGATCTGGGTCTGAGCAAAAGGCGTCATTCTCACAACCGCAGAGGTAAAAATTCATCGGAACTGGTAGTTTTGGTGCACTGTGATGAGGCGCAGATGGAAATGGTGAAGGGCACTTTTAATGATCATCTGGCTTTGGGAATGGCTGTTATCAGATAAACAAGGCACATAAATCAAGCAATTCAAGATAGTTTGTTCCTGCGGTAAGCAGGCGGATCTCAGCGATCAAAATCACCATCGTCTTACTGATGGTATGAATCGTTCTTATTCTGGTCATTTATCTTTCGCTCGATATAATCGATCTTGTAATGCCGGCGACGAGCCATTCTTTTACTGCGCAGGCGTACCTGGTTGATCTGCCGCAAGATCAAAATCAGCGCCGCCAGCCCCAGCAAAATGAAAAATATTATTTTTATCCCCTGGATAATAACTGCAAAGATACTTCCTGCAATCTCCCATGCCGGACCAAGGGCATTGGCTGGCGCAGTTATCGGCGTATCGATGGTGATGATGCCCAGGTCCTCATACATATATTTATTTTTCTGTGGCAGATGAAATGAAACTTTGGTGGTTATATTATTTACATTCCCATCTTCCAGTATCTCATAGCTGGCCTGTACCGAATCAGGGAATACGCTTTTATGCAGCAATCTGGTGATGTCTTCATCCGTTTTCACGGTAATATCTTCTGCTTTTTCGGTGCTTACCGGCAGGCTTTTTTCCACATCGGCTGATAATACCACCACTTCCTGAAATTCATTGAATCCATAATCGAAAAGCTTCATGGTATCTAGATAAGTGCCGCGGTGGCCCGTGCTGTTCATCACCACCACGATCAAATCCCTGCCATCCCTGGAAGCTGAAGTGACCAGTGTATTGTTGGCCTTGGAAGTCCAGCCCAATTTGCTGGCAGTGATCCCTTCATACTCATAACTGCCGTTCAGCAATAAATTTTTGCTATGAAATTCTCTTTCCTTGGCCTGCAGATTGGTGGGCGGCATCTTATAATAACTGGTACTAAAGATCTT
>CAZNPR010000046.1:3128-12451 GCA_964574965.1 uncultured Syntrophomonas sp.
AGGGCTATATGGGAAGACCCCCGTTCAATGGAGAAGACCGCCTGCCTGCTCATAGTAATGGTGTCTTTGATATCCGCCTGTTCCAGCGCCAGCATCCCGGTCATCACTTTGGTTATAGAGGCTGGAAACTGTTTTTTGTCTTTATTTTTAGCAAACAGAATCTGGCCGGTACGGGCATCCATCAGGACGGCCGAATCAGCATCGATCACCGGCACATTATCATTATCAGCCCTGGCTATCTGCAAACCCCAGGTAAGGTTCACGACCAGGGCGATCAAAATCAGCCATGCGGCAAGAATTTTTCTCACTTTTCTCCGTTACCCTTCGTCCATTACGGTATGCTTCTACCTGACCGGCACACCGCGGTCTTTTAAATATTGTTTGGCCTGGGCTATGGTATATTCCCGGTAATGGAAAATAGATGCACAAAGGACTGCATCCGCTTTCCCCTCAGTAATTCCTTCATAAAGGTGCTGCAGGTTCCCGGCACCGCCGGAAGCAATGACCGGTATACTGACTGCTTCGCTTATGGCAGCAGTGAGTTTCGTGTCATACCCATCTTTGGTCCCATCCCGATCCATACTGGTGAGTAGGATCTCGCCGGCCCCCAGTTGCTCTGCTTTTTGTGCCCATTTTACAGCATCAAGGCCGGTGGCCACCCGGCCTCCATTAATATAGACTTCCCAGCTATCCTGATCCTTCTGCCGAGCATCGATGGCAACGATGATACACTGACTGCCGAATTTTTTTGCTCCCTGCGCGATCAGTTGGGGCTCCTTTATGGCCGCCGAATTGACTGATACTTTATCGGCGCCTGCCGTTAATATATGATGCATATCATCTATATTGCCAATCCCTCCGCCCACGGCAAAAGGGATAAAAACCTGGCGGGCTGTCTCTTTAACCACTTCGACCATGGTCCGGCGTCCTTCATGGGTGGCGGAAATATCCAGGAATACCAGTTCATCGGCCCCTTCTTTATCATAAAAGGCTGCCATTTTCACCGGATCACCGGCATCCTTTAAGTTGACAAAATTTATGCCTTTGACAACTCTGCCTTCATGTACATCCAGACAGGGTATTATTCTTTTAGCCAGCATGGTTTTCCTCCTCCCCCCGCCATGATTTTATTTAATTGCGGCTGCGGCAAGGGCTGCCGCCAAATCGATTTTCCCATCATATAGTGCCTTGCCGATGATGGCTCCCGCGACCCCGCATGGTTCTAAAGCTTTTAAGTCAGTTATGTTTTCCAGGCTGGACACCCCTCCGGAAGCAATGATCTGCAGACCGGTTTTTTCTGCCATTTCTTTAATTGCTCCAAAGTTCGGGCCCGATAAAAGTCCGTCCCGGCTGATATCCGTATATACACAAAGTTTAGCGCCTATTTTTTTCATATCGATCCCCAACTGCACTGCAGATACAGCAGATGTTTCCACCCAGCCTTCCACTGCTGCCATTCCGTTCCGGGCATCGATCCCCAGGAGGATTTTCTCTGCGCCAAACTGATCCAGCAGTTCCTTTAAAAAGTCCGGGCTTTTTACCGCTTTGGTACCGATAATGACCCGGGCAGCTCCTAATTTCAATATTCGTTTTACATCCTCCATACTGCGAAGTCCCCCGCCTACCTGGAAGGGGATTTCCACTGCCTCAGCGATGGCGGCGATGGCAGCATCATTTCTGGGGCTGCCGCTGAAGGCTCCATCCAGATCTACCACATGCAGGTATCCGGCCCCCATCTCCGCAAAGGCAGCTGCCGTCCTGGCCGGACTGTCAGAATATACTGTTTTGTCTTCCGCCCGCCCTTGTATGAGTCTTACACATTGCCCATCTTTCAGATCGATGGCCGGATAAATGATCATTGAAACACCTCTTCATTATATGTTATAGCAGCGCAAAATTATGCAAGATCTTAAGACCCATATCACCCGATTTTTCCGGATGGAACTGGGTAGCAAACAGGTTATCCTGTTCGATGGCACAAACGAAATCAGTGCCATAATCGCTGTAAGCAGCAATAGCCCCATCATGCTCCGGTTCCACATAATAGGAATGGACAAAGTAGAAGTGGCTGCCGCCGGGGATATCTTTTAATAAACGGCTGCCTTCCCGGGGAAAGATGGTATTCCAGCCCATATGCGGAACTTTGTATTCCCGGGGCAGGTCAAAACGCAGCACCCGGCCTTTGACCAAATCCAGCCCGGGATGTATTCCGTGCTCTTCGCTCTGGGTAAACAGCAGCTGCATGCCCAGGCAGATGCCTAAAAGCGGAGTCCCGCTGTTTATAGCTGCTTTTACCGTCATCTCCAAATGCAGGCTGCGCAGATTTTCCATGGCATCACCAAAAGCGCCCACCCCGGGAAGTACTACCTTATCAGCCTGCGCAATTACTTTCGGGTCGCTGCTGATCGCTGTCTGTACTCCTATTTTGAGAAAGGCATTTCTTACACTGGCCAGATTACCAGCACCATAATCGATGATTACCAGCAAAACCTCATCCTCCTGAAGATAACTTATTTAAGTTTAACTGCTTTTCTCTATACTTTCCATCCCCAGCGGGTAATGGCCGCTGAAGCAGGCATCGCAATAACGGCCGGCATTACCGCCCATCGCTGTAAACATTCCTTCAATACTTAAATAATGAAGGCTGTCTGCGCCAATAAAAGATCGTATTTCTTCCACTTCCATAGCGGAAGCGATCAATTCCTCCCGGCGGGAAGTATCGATCCCATAATAACATGGAAAACTGGTAGGCGGTGAGGCTACGGCCATATGTACTTCTTTGGCCCCTGCATCCCTCAGCATCTGGACGATCTTTTTACTGGTGGTTCCCCGGACGATGGAATCATCCACCATGATCAGTCTTTTCCCGGCTACGATCTCATCGATGGCGTTCAGTTTTAAACGTACGCCTAATTCTCTCATACTCTGGGTGGGCTGTATAAATGTCCGGCCCACATAGCGGTTTTTCATCAGACCGTCCTGAAATGGCAGACCTGCTTCCTGTGCATAACCAAGTGCTGCAGCAGTCCCCGAATCAGGTACTGGAATCACCATGTCTGCGTCAATATTGAATTCCCGGGCCATCTGCCTGCCCATTTCCCGGCGTGCTTGATAGACGTTGATCCCATCCAATGTACTGTCTGGCCGGGCAAAATAGATATATTCAAAGATACAGTGGGCACGGCGGGGAGAGCTGGCTCCTTTGATGGAGGTCAACCCGGTTTTGTCGATCACGATGATCTCCCCTGGTTCAATGTCGCGGATATACTCGGCTCCTACTGTATCCAGGGCCGCCGTCTCTGAGGCCAGGAAATACCCGTCCTGGAATTTCCCCAGGCACAATGGTCTGATGCCCATCGGGTCCCTTACGCCGATCAATCGTTCTTCGGTCATGATCACCAGAGCAAAAGCTCCTTTTAGATCGATCATGCATTTGGCCAGGGCATCTTCTATCTTATCCTGAGAATAACGGGCCAGCAGATTACCGATCAGTTCTGTGTCGGTGGTTGTCTGAAAAATCGATCCATAGGTGGCCAATTGCTTTCTAAGTTCTGTGGTATTGGTAAGATTACCGTTGTGGGCCAGCCCGATCATGCCCTGCAAATAATGGAACACCATGGGTTGGGCATTTACAATGCCGCTTTCGCCGGTGGTTGAATATCTGACATGCCCGATTGCGATATTACCCGGTAATTGATTGATATTCTCTTCCCTGATCACATCGCTCACCATGCCCATACCTTTATGCAGTTTTATTCGATGCCCGTCAGACACTGCGATCCCTGCACTTTCCTGCCCTCGGTGCTGCAAAGCATAAAGGCCGTAAAATACCGCACGCGCTGCATCCGTATCCTGCATGGGGCAATTCAAAAACAATCCGGCTACACCACACTCATCTTTCCACTTATCCTCTAGGACATGCGGCATTCGATGGCCTCCTCCCAGATCCTGGTCACCATATCAACCGGCAGATCGATCATAACCTGCCCGGCATTGCGGTAAGTCATCCGTTCTCCGCCCACGCTGCCCAGCAAATAGACCGAGATCCCCATTGCAGCTGCGGATTTTTCCAGCTCCGGCAGTTTTTCCGGCGCTAAACTCACCACAGCCCGGCTGGGAGCTTCGGAAAAGAGGATGGCATCTTTTCTCTTGCCATGAACTTCTATGTCAACTGCAAAACCGATCTTTCCTTTTATCGCACATTCCGCCAGGGCTGCTGCCAGCCCGCCTTCAGAGATATCATGACAGGACCTGAGCAGTCCCTCCTCATTCAAACGCAGGAGCAGTTCAATGAGGTTTTTTTCTTCCTCCAGGTCGACTTGAGGAACCATACCGGTTTCAAGACCGTGACATACATACAAGTATTCAGAGCCGCCCAATTCCTCCCGCATTTTGCCTAAAAGCACGATGCAGTCCCCTGCATTTTGAAAAGCCATCTGGCAGCGCTGTTCAATATTTTTAAGCAAGCCGGCCATACCTACCACCGGGGTGGGAAATATCGCACCTTGCGCTGTTTCGTTATACAAGCTTACATTCCCGCTGACGACTGGTGTGTTAAGAAAGCGTGCCGCTTCCGACATACCGCGGATGGCTTCACGCATCTGCCAATAAATAAAGGGATTTTCCGGATTGCCGAAATTGAGACAATTGGTCAAAGCCAGAGGGCGGGCGCCGGTGCAGGCTAAATTTCTTGCTCCTTCGCATACCGCCATCATCCCTCCTTGGTAAGGGTCCAGATAAACCATGCGTCCGTTGCAGTCAGTGGAAAGGGCGAGCCCCTTTTTAAAACCTTTTACTCTAAGTACCGCTGCATCAGCATCACCAGGCAGGACCACCGTACCCAGCATTACCTGGTGGTCATACTGAGTATAGACCCATTTTTTGCTGGCAATGTTGGGGGAAGCCATAAGCTGCAGCAAAGCATCGGCTGGATCTGTCTCCGTCAGTCTCTCTATTTCGAAACTGCGACACTCCTGATAATAAGGAGGTTCCTGGGCTTCCCGTACATAGACCGGGCAGCCTTCCGTCAAGGCCGCTACCGGCACTGCACCTGTCAGTACGTCCCCTTCATATACGGAAAACATCCCGTCTTCGGTCACTTCGCCTATCACAGTGGCATCCAGACCCCATTTATCGAATATCTCTGCAATTCTTGTTTCCTGCCCGGGCCGTGGCACCACCAGCATTCTTTCCTGAGATTCGGACAACATGATCTCATAGGCTGTCATTTCTTTTTCCCGGCAGGGTACCAGTGATACATCCACTTTTACGCCCCGGCCTTTTTTACTGGCGGCCTCGGCAATGGAACTGGTGAGTCCTGCTGCGCCCAGATCCTGCATACCGGCGATCAAATCTTCTTTGATCAATTCCAGACAGGCTTCAATGAGCAGTTTTTCCATAAAAGGATCGCCCACCTGCACGGATGGTCTTTTTTCCCGGGAAGCATCACTCAGTTCCTCAGAAGCAAAGGTCGCGCCATGGATCCCGTCTCTGCCGGTCCTGGCTCCCACCAGCATCAGGGGACTGCCGATCTCTCCTGCTACCGCATAAGCGATTTCATCCTTATTGACTAACCCGACGCACATGGCATTCACCAGAGGGTTGCCCTTATATGCCGGGTCAAAATATACTTCCCCGCCTACCGTTGGGATCCCCAGACAATTGCCGTAATCCCCGATACCGGCAACCACCCCGGCAAAAAGCTGCTTGACCTGTTCATCATCCAGCGTGCCGAAGCGAAGTGAATTAAGGGATGCGATCGGCCGGGCTCCCATGGTGAAAATATCTCTGACGATCCCGCCGACGCCGGTAGCAGCTCCCTGATAAGGTTCGATGGCCGAAGGATGGTTATGGCTTTCGATTTTGAAAACCAAAGCCTGTCCGTCCTCGATATCGATAACTCCCGCATTTTCTCCCGGTCCCTGTATCACCTGGGGGCCTTCGACGGGAAAGTTCTTTAACAGCGGGCGGGAATTTTTGTAGCCACAGTGTTCAGACCACATCACGGAAAACATCCCTAACTCCAGATAATTAGGTTCCCGTTCCAAGATCTGCGTGATTTGCTCATATTCCGTATCGGTAAGCCCCATCTCCCGGTAGCTTAATTTTCTCACTATTTCTTTGCCCCCTTCAGCCATGTGACCATGGAATCAAATACATAAAAACCGTCCGGTCCACCCAACACTTCTTCCGCACACCTTTCAGGGTGCGGCATCATTCCCAGCACATTGCCTTTTTGGTTGCAAATACCGGCAATATTGGCCAGGGAACCATTGGGATTGGCTTCCGGTGTTTCTTGTCCCTGTTCATTGCAATACGTAAAAACGATCTGCTGGTTATCCTGCAATGATTGCAAAGTTTTTGCATCACAAAAATAATTTCCTTCGCCATGGGCGATCGGAATTTTTATCACTTCATCCTGAAAAAGCCGGTTGCTGAACGGCGTATCGATCCGTTTGGTTTTTAAGTAAATCGACCGGCAGATAAATTTAAGGCTGCGGTTTCTCAGCATTGCCCCTGGCAGCAGACCGGCTTCCAGCAAGATCTGGAATCCGTTGCAGATCCCGATGACCAGTCCGCCCTGCTCTGCAAAATCGATCACGGCCGGCATGATGGGTGAAAACCTGGCAATGGCACCGGTCCGCAGATAATCTCCGTAGGAAAACCCGCCGGGAAGGATCAGGGCATCATAACCCTCCACGCTGGTTTCCTTGTGCCATATATAGTCGACGTCCCGATCCATAACATCTTTGATGACATGATAACAATCAGCATCACAATTGGAACCGGGGAAAACGATGACCCCAAATTTCATGTTACTCTACCTCCGTCAATTCGACCCGGTAGTCTTCAATAACCGGATTGGCCAGCAGTTTGTCACTCATCTCTTCCAGTTCTTTGACAGCCGATCCACGATCCTTGCTGGTAAGCCAGACTTCAATGAATTTGCCGATCCGGACTTCTTCAACTTGTGCATGATCCAGTATCTTTAATGACTTTTTCACCGCTTCTCCCTGGGGGTCCAGTACGCCCTCTTTCAATGTGACATATATATTAGCTTTGTACATTACGCCGCCTCCTTACGTTATAGGAAAGATTTACTTTGACAGGTTTTTTTCGATCCGGCTGACTACTTCCCGGTAGGCTTCCGCTTCGCCCCCCAGATCCCGTCGGAATCGATCCTTATCCAATTTTTCCAGGCTCTGTTTGTCCCACAAACGACAGCTGTCCGGGGAGATTTCATCCCCTAACAGGATCTGCCCGTCGCAAATACCAAACTCCAATTTGAAATCGACCAGGATGATGCCGATATCGTTAAAGAATCGTTTTAAAATTTCATTTATTTTCAGGCCTGCAGCCTGTACTTCCTTTATTTCCTCCCAATCGGCCCAACCCATAGCTACCGCATGGTATTCGTTGATCATCGGGTCATGCAGATCATCATTTTTATAATAAAGTTCAACAATCGGTGTTGAAAGCGGGATCCCTTCTTCTACGCCCAGCTTTTTTGCCAGGCTGCCGGCGGTGACATTTCTGACCACTACCTCTACCGGCACCATTTTCATGCGCCTGACCAGAACATTGCGATCATCGAGCTGCTCAACCAGGTGGGTTCTGATCCCTTGCGTTTCCAGCATTTTAAACAGCAGGCAGGAAATCCGGTTATTGATGATGCCTTTGTCCGCGATGATCCCCTTTTTGGCCCCATCAAAAGCGGTAGCTTCGTCTTTATAGGTCATTATGAAATAGCGCTCGTCTTCGGTGGCATAAATTTGTTTGGCTTTCCCTTCATAAAGCAGGGCTTTCTTTTCCATAAACAGCTTCTCTCCTTTACTACAGCCCACAGCGGCGGAAGATATAGTCAACATTGGCAGTATATATTTTAAGATCAAATACCTGCTCCAGTTCCTCTGAGGTGATATGCTGCATGATCTCCTCATCAGCCGTCACCAGGGCCTTAAAGTCCAGCTTTTCTTCCCAGCTTTTCATGGCGCTGCGCTGCACCAGGCGGTAGGCAGTTTCTCTGAGCATGCCTTTATTCACCAGTGTCAGCATCAACTCCTGGGAAAATATCAGCCCCCGGGTCCGGTCAATGTTTTCCTGCATGTTTTCTTCATAAATAACCAGCCCGGTTAGAACAGCAGTAAACTTCTCCAGCATATAATCCAACAGGATACAGCTGTCGGGAATGATCACTCTTTCCACCGATGAATGGGTCAAATCCCGTTCATGCCACAACGCAACATTTTCCAGGGCCGCCATGGCATTGCCCCGGACCACCCGGGCCAGTCCGGCCACTCTTTCACTCATCATGGGGTTTCTTTTATGAGGCATGGCGGAAGATCCCTTCTGCCCTTTCCGGAACGGTTCTTCCGCTTCCAATATCTCAGTTCTCTGCAAGTTTCTTATTTCGGTCGCCATCTTTTCCAAAGAACTGGCGATTACGGCCAGGGTAGTCATAAACTGCGCATGCCGGTCTCTTTGAATGATCTGGGTAGAAACCGGGCAGGGTTTCAGCTCCAAGTGCTGGCAGACATACTCTTCCACCTGGGGATCAAGATGGGCAAAATTGCCTACTGCCCCGGATATTGCACCATAGGCGATGACTTTCCGGGCTTCCTGCAGCCTTTTAATATCGCGCTGGACCTCACAATACCACAAAGCCATTTTCAGGCCGAAGGTAGTAGGCTCCCCGTGGATGCCGTGAGTACGTCCGATGTTTAATACATATTTATACTGCCGGGCTTTTTCCCCGGCCACCACTTTTAATCTCTCCAATTTCTCCAGGATGATATCAGCAGCATCACGCATTTGCATGGCCAGGCCGGTATCCAGTATATCCGATGATGTCATGCCCAGGTGTATGTACTTGGATTCATCCCCAACGTTTTCAGCGACATTGGTCAAGAAGGCGATCACATCATGGTGAACTTCGGCTTCGATCTCCCTGACCCGCTCCAGATCAAAGCCTGCCCGCTGTTTGATGATCTCCACCGCCTGTTCCGGGATACGGCCCAGTTTGGCTTGCCCTTCACAAGCAGCGATTTCGATCTTCAGCCAATTTTTAAGCTTGCTTTCCTCAGACCAGACTTTGCCCATAGGCGGTAAAGTATACCTGTCGATCATGGCTGCACCTCCCGATAAAATGACCTTGCAAATAGAATGCCCAGGTGGACTGTTCCGTAATCGAAACCTGTCCGCCTGGGCTTTTATCCCTATACGGTGTAGTGCCATCAGGCACCTGTGTCACTTGGACCAGCCCATACAAACAAAATATGCGGAACCCTAGACACACTTTCGCGTTTATTCTATCAGAGGTGACA
>CAZNPR010000047.1:0-12125 GCA_964574965.1 uncultured Syntrophomonas sp.
AACCTCCAGTGACAGCACGGTTTTGTTTTTAAATATTTCAGCTGTTCTCATAGCCAGGCTCCGTTTCAGAATTTTTATCTTGTTGCTAAAATATATCATGCCTGCTGGCCATATACTAATACTTGCTAAATATGCTTTTCCATAGGTATAAACTATGACTGCAACTGAATTGTTTATCAGATACGTTGATCGACGGGCTTTTAGTACATCCACCCGGAACGACTTGTGGTTAAAACCGCTTGGGTCCGGTCTTAAGCTTTTCTAATCAGAGCATCTTTTAACCATGAGCATTTATTTGTTTATAACATAGGCTGTGGGGCACCAATCGCCTTTACCCCCCTGCGCTTGTCTTAACCGTATCCAGCTTCTGCTCGTTAAATATATGATCAGACTCAGAGCGAGCATAAAGGGTAAAAATTGCATGGATCTATAATTGAAGCATATGAATTGCTTATCTTGAACGCTTCAGACCGAAAAAAAAGCGAAGATTGAGGCGTACTTGAGTGGTCTCGCAGAGCGAGCAAAAAAGGCCAAAATTGAATGAACTGCGATCGAGACGTATGAAATATTTCAGACCGAAACAAAAAAGCGAAGATCGAGGCGCAAACAAGCCCCGCGATTAAGGCGTACTTGACGTACGGTGAGGAGCGGGGCTTGTGAAGTAACAATGATATTCGTTTTTTTGTTCGGTCTGAGTTAGCGGGCCATGAGGACTTTGCTGAGAAAGGTTCTCGTCCTCTCCTGCTGCGGGTCCAGCAACACCGATTCCGCATCGCCTTGTTCCACGATAAGCCCTTCATCCATAAAGATGACCCGGTGAGCAACTTCCCTGGCAAAACCGATCTCATGGGTCACCACCAGCATGGTCATCCGTTCCATGGCCAGGTCTTTCATAACATTGAGGACTTCGCCGGTAAATTCAGGGTCCAGGGCAGAAGTCGGCTCATCGAAACACATAATATCAGGATTCATGGTCAATGCCCGGGCGATCGCCACCCGCTGCTGCTGCCCGCCGGAAAGTTCAAAAGGATAATTATCGGCCTTAAAAACCAGCCCCACTTTATCCAGCAATACCCGGGCGGTTTTTTCCGCTTCCGCCGCATCGGTATGATTGACCAGCATCGGTGCCAGCATTAAATTCTCCAGGACTGATTTATGCGGAAAAAGATTAAAATCCTGAAATACCATTCCCATCTTGCGCCGCATTTGTGCGATCTCAGCTTCCGGGCTGTATAGCGCCTTGCCGTCAGGTCCGTTTTTGACCATGGTCTGGCCATCAATTTCGATCTGTCCCCGGTCAATGGTCTCCAGCCGGTTTAAACAGCGCAGGAAAGTGCTCTTGCCGGAACCGGAAGGGCCTATAATGGCGACTACTTCACCCTTCTGTACCTGCAGGGAGATCCCTTTCAAGACTTCCAGTCGCTGAAACCTCTTATGAACATCTGTTGCTTGCAGCACATACATAATCATTTCTCCTAGCGGTAATAATTGAAGCGCTGCTCCAGCCATTTAAAGAACTGCTGGACGGCCCCGGTCATGACCAGATAAAAAATTGCCGCCACGATCCAGGGCACGAAGCTGAAGTCGCGGACAGCAGATGTCTTGGTCACCCTAAGTAATTCGCTGATGCCGATCACATAGATCAAGGCAGTATCCTTGACCAGATTGATCACTTCGTTGCTGATAGGCGGCAGTACCCGCTTGAACATTTGCGGCAGAATGATCTTAGTCATGGTCTGCAGGCGGGTCAAGCCTAAAACATCAGCCGCTTCGTACTGGCCCCGGTCGATAGATTGGATCCCGGAGCGATAGATTTCAGCTAAATAAGCAGAATAGTTAAGAACAAAGGCAATGACAGCTGCAGTAAACCGGTCGAATTTTATGCCCACCTGGGCCAGCCCGTAATAAATAAAAAACAGCTGCAACAGCAACGGTGTGCCGCGGAACACCCAAATGTAAAGCTGCATGAAAATATTTAAAGGCTTAAATTTGGTAATACGCGCCAGAGCCATGACGACACCGATCGGTAATGACATCGCCAGGGTCATAAAGAAAAGCTTTAACGTTACGCCGGTCCCTTCCAGCATAGCCGGAAGCAGTGATAGTACATACTCCATTTATTTCTCCTGCCAGTGAATGCAAACCAATCAAGTCCGCAACTGCTAATAATTAAGTACAAGGCAATCGGAAGCAGCGCTGGCATACACAGGATGTATGTCTTAAACCAAGCTTCCGGGTTGACTTTATTATTTGTCTTAAACCAAAAATCTGAGGCTGATCGCCTGAGCAGTCAGCCTCAGATTTTTCAGCTTACTTATTATATACTATTTTACAATATCAGCGCCAAACCATTTTTGAGAGATTTCAGCGGACTTCCCGTCGGCTTTCATTTCATCAAGAGCAGCCTGCACTTTGTCGCGGAAGGCTACATCGTCTTTTCTGAATCCAACGCCGAATTCTTCTGCTCCGAAGTCTTCATCCGCCACTTCATATACGTCTGCTTTTTTGGCGATATAATATCTGCCTACGATCTGGTCGACCACGACTGCATCAAGACGTCCGGCAGCCAGGTCTAACAGAGCCTCATCATTGCTGGCAAATTCGACCAGTTCACCAAAGGAATCAAAAGTAGCCTTGTCAGCCTGTACCGCATTCATGGCACTGCTGCCGCCCTGGAGGCCGATGGTTTTTCCGGCTAAATCAGCTTTGGTCTTAATGCCGGAACCTTTTTGCACGATGATGATCTGGGCATTATCCAGATAAGGTTCGCTGAAAATGATCTTTTCCTGTCTTTCCGGAGTGATGGTAAGACCGTTCCAGATCACGTCGATATTGCCGCCATTCAGCTCTTCAATGATCGTATCCCAGATAACCGGCTGGAATTTTACTTCCACTCCCATCCGCTTGGCAACTTCTTTAGCCAGGTCGATATCGAAGCCGACGATTTCATTGGTGCCTTCTTCACGGTAACCCATGGGCGGGAAGGCATCATCCAAACCTACCACAAAATACCCTTGTTCCTCGACCTTGGTAAGAGACTCATCTGCAGCTGCCGGTTCCTTGTCAGGTGCCGGCTCTTCTTTCGCCGCGCCGCCGCAGCCAAACAGTAAACCGAGGGATAAACATAAAATCAATACCAGTGCCAACTTTTTCTTCATAATCCTCAACCCCTTCAAAATCTTCAATGCATTTATTTTACTTTAGCTCGTTAAATAAGTAAATAGATAAATCGACAATTTATTTCCTTTCATACAGACATTCACGCATTATTAAAATATGCTGACCGACTAACGATCGCAACGGTAAAAAGATCCCTTGATGGAATTTATGTGATAATATTAAAATAATAAATCATTGAAAAGGGGGATAATAAATCAACAAAAGAAGAAAAATTTGCAGCAAATTATTTAGAAAAAAACACTAAAGGAGGAACGCTAATGGATAGAGTATGGTACAAATTTTATGACCAAGGGGTTCCCTATTCCATTGATTACCCCCGCAAGCCTTTGAAAGATTATTTCAACGAATGGGTCTTAAAATACCCAGATAAACCGTATCTGATCTGGGGCGACAAAGAATTGACTTATGCCGAAGCCAATACCATGGCGCAGAAAACTGCCAATGCGATTTTAAAGCTCGGCTATCAGAAAGGCGACCGCATCGCCCTGATGAGCACCAACCTCTTCGAGTATGTCATCCTGCTGCAGGCCTGTTACAAAATCGGGGCAGCCATCGTTCCTACCAACCCAATGTATACCGTTCCTGAACTGACTCATCAATTTGCTGACAGCCAATCGACCATCGTCTTTGCCGAAGACCGTTTTGCCGGAAAAGTCATGGAGATAATGAAATCCGGTAAAACAGTCATCAAGTATCTTTTTATCCTTGACTCCCACACAGGAACACCGGAAATCAAAGGTGAAAATATCAAGAACTATCCGGAGCTTTTATTGATGGGTGAAGCGGGCGAGCCTGCCATCGACGTCAAATCTGAAGATCTGGCCATGCTGCAATATACCGGCGGCACCACCGGACTCTCCAAAGGCTGCATGCTCAGCAATTTCAATTTGGAAGCCATGGCCTGGCAGGACTCAGTATGGTTCTCCCCTCCTTTTGAAAAGCCCGAAGATATGCGTATCATGTGCGCCATGCCCTTGTATCATATTTATGGCTTTAACACCAGTGTAAATATAAATATGGTAGCAGGAGGAAACATAATAATTGTAAACGGACCCACCCCGGATAACCTGCTGAAAAATATCAATGAACACGAACCGAATTTTTTTGCAGCCGTACCGGCCATGATCTATGGTTTGAATAATCATCCCCAAATAGTCTCCTCTAAAATCAGACATATAAAAGCGATGATCTGCGGATCTTCTCCTCTGGCAGTGGAAGGCCTCAACCGCTTTGAACAGCTTTCCGGGGCTGCGATCACAGAAGGCTACGGCATGTCCGAAACTTCCAATGTCTTGACCTGTACGCCCATGTACACCAAAAGAAAAATCGGCAGTGTAGGTGTCCCCTGGCCGGATGTCGACATCCGTATCGTGGATCTGGAAAACGGTACCGTTGATATGCCGACCGGAGAACCAGGCGAACTGATCGCCCAGGGGCCGCAGATCATGAGTTCTTACTGGAAAAACCAGGCAGAAACAGAAAACGTACTGCGTGATGGCTGGCTTTATACCGGCGACATCGCCACTATGGATGATGACGGCTTCATCACGATCGTGGATCGTAAAAAGGATATGATCCTCTGCAGTGGTTTCAATGTGTTCTGCCGGGAGATCGACGAAGTTCTTTATGCCCACCCCAAAGTGCTGGATGCTTGTGCCATCGGCATCCCTGATTCCAAGCGGGGAGAAACTCCCAAAATATTTGTGATTTTAAAACCCGGAGAAACAATGACCGAAGAAGAAGTAAAAGAACATTGCCGCAAAAGTCTGGCCCCCTATAAAGTTCCTACCCATGTGGAATTTATTGAGGAACTGCCTCGCACCAGTGTAGGAAAGCCTATGCGCAATGCCCTGCGCCAGCAGGAATTAGCCAAAAATAAATAAGTCCCTTAATGATCTGCTTAAAGTAAAAAGGGAAGCTCAGAATTTTTCCGGGCTTCCCTTTTGTCTGATTGCAAATAGATTTTATTGACTTCGTCTATTTGTAATTTCTTAAAACAAGGAGGGCTGATCAATCACTGCGGCTTTTTCCACGGAAGGCGGGCGGTATTCATAGGCCTTTATACCGCTCTTCGTCATTATTTCAGCAATCAAACGGCGGTGGCAATATTTATCATCCGGACAAAAGCAGATCAAAGCGATCACCTTTCCCTGATTGACCAGGTTCCATAATTCCCGCAGCTGATTGATCTTGACGCGGGAAGTCATCTCTTCATTAAAAGCCTTTTCATACTGCGGCCACCATTCTTCCTCAGGACGACCTTTCCACAGATAACGGTATTTATTGAACAGCGTAACACTGGGTGCTAAATCAGGCATCCAGCGGGCACCTTCGATCACCTGGTCAGAAGAGGTTATCTGCCAGATCTCGTCACAAGTAAATTTACCGACCATGGCCAGCGAAGCAGTGATTATGCTGCCTTGTTGATCTTCATGCAATCTTCTGGTTCTCCTTAAGGATCGTGATGTATTGTATCTATTCCGCAGAGAGAGACAAATTCCCTGCATATGTCGCTTGATTCGATAACATATTTCTCTTTACATAAAAAAGGAGCCGCCCGGTTTTTATATGCCGGGTCAGCTCCTGATGCTCTATTTATGGATCACACGATACCCTGGGCCAGCATTGCCTCCGCTACCTTGATAAAGCCGGCGATATTAGCCCCTGTCACCAGGTTGCCTTCCTGCCCGTATGCTTTCGAAGCTTGATAGGCTTTGGTATGGATATCGATCATGATATCTTTAAGCCTGGCATCCACTTCCTCAAAAGTCCAGGCATAACGCATACTATTCTGAGACATCTCCAGAGCGGATACAGCTACCCCTCCGGCGTTGGATGCTTTCCCCGGAGCAAACAAGACCTGATTATCATGGAAGACTTTCACTGCTTCAGGCGTGCAGGGCATGTTTGCCCCTTCCCCGACTGCGATGCAGCCATTTGCCACCAGCATTCTGGCGTCTTGTTCGCTGATCTCGTTCTGTGTAGCACAAGGTAATGCTACATCACAGGGCACCATCCAGATATTCTGGCATCCTTCATAATATTTAGCCTGGGGATTATTCTCTAAATAGTCGCTGCAGCGTCTCCTTTCGACTTCTTTTAACTGCTTGACCGTGTCCAGATCGACTCCCTTTTCATCGATAAAATATCCATTGGAGTCACTCATGGTAATAACTGTTCCGCCCAGCTGCTTTACCTTTTCAGCAGCATAGATAGCTACATTGCCGGAGCCGGAAATAGCTACCTTTTTCCCTGCAAATGTTTCTCCCTTGGTTTTCAGCATCTCTTCAACAAAATATACCAAACCATATCCGGTTGCTTCAGTTCTGGCCAGACTCCCGCCCCATTCCAGTCCTTTTCCGGTCAGTACGCCTTCAAAACGGTTGACGATCCGTTTGTACTGGCCAAACAAATATCCTATTTCTCTTCCGCCTACGCCAATATCTCCGGCAGGAACATCGGTATCTGCACCAATATGCCGATACAGTTCGGTGATAAAGCTTTGACAGAATCTCATTACTTCTGCATCTGATTTGCCCTTGGGATCAAAATCGCTTCCACCTTTGCCGCCGCCGATCGGTAAACCGGTAAGGGAGTTTTTAAAAATCTGTTCAAAACCTAAGAATTTGATGATACTTAAGTTTACCGAAGGATGAAAGCGCAGTCCCCCTTTATAAGGACCGATCGCACTGCTGAATTCCACACGGTAGCCGCGGTTGACCCTCACTTCCCCACGATCATCCACCCAGGGAACGCGAAACATGATCTGGCGTTCCGGTTCCAGTATCCTTTCGAATATCCCGGCTTTTACATACTCCGGATGCCTTTCCATTAACGGTTCCAGTGATTCCATAACTTCACGGGCGGCCTGCAGGAATTCAGTTTCATTGGGATTTTTTTGTTCCAATTTTGCTAATAACTTTTCCGCCTTATCCATTCCAACTCCTCCTTGCCTTTTCGGATGCAATCAAATTATCGGCAAATTCTGACCCGCTGTAAACCCTTTCAGATCAGATATATTGTATTCATTTCAGGGCAAACACATTACCCTGGCAGGTATTTGCCATCCATATAAATCTTTCAAGTCAAGAAAAAAAATGGGTCAGAAAGTAGAAAAGTGAAGGGAAACCGGCCTTGTTGTGCAAAAAGCAGGTACCTGCTGAAATGGCAAGCTAAGTACGTGACTTCAATAGGTAAGCGGGTTCACTGACAGCGCTTATAAGGCTGGCAAAAGAATTTTTTCCGGCGATATCTTCGTCAGTGATGATATGGATATCCAGCAGTCCTTTCGATGTATATCCGGTCTTTAAATAATTCATTTCTGCCAGGCTCATACTCCATCCTTCCAGCCACAGCGTCAATTCTTCCAACTGCTGCGGGGTTCCCTGAAAATGAATGATCAGGTCAATGTCGCTCCCGGGACCTGCATTGCCGCTGTTGGTACTGCCGAACAAATAGATCGCCTGAACGCCAAAATGTTCCATCTCCAGCCGGGCAGCGATCCTTTCCGCCATGTAATGACGCCAACGCCAGTATTTTTCATCGGCATGAGTTTCTACCGGCCGAGTTGTTTCGGCGGGTATATATTCAGAATAAAAATCACTGTCCTTACCGGTGGGGAAGGTCAAAAAGGCTAATGCTTCTTCCAGTTCAGCGTTCATGACGATACTCATCATCTTGCCTTCACTGCCAGCCGGAATGTCGACGACCTTTACAACATCCTGCAAATAGGCATACTCAGGCAGCAGGTCGGGCAGTATATTTTCACTGCTATTAAAAAACGCGGTATTAAAGATGACCCCTTCTTCATCAGGATAAAGGGGTAAGTAACGAATATTTGCTTCTACCAGATCCTGAAAGAAATGCGTTCCAAAAGAGAGCTCAGGGACATAATTGGTCTTCTGCCGGGCAACTTCGATCAAAGCCGCGGTTTTATTAATATCCGCATACGACACTGGAACGCCCAGGGTGATATCGCCGCGGCTGCCCCAACGGCCTGGGCCGATGAGTACAAATCGCTGTTTAGGCAAGAGTTGATTCAGCATACCGACTGCTTTTCCTACTGCGAACAACTCTTCACGCTTCTTAAGGGCGCTGTAACCCTCCGGGTCTACATAAACAACATGGGTGATATCCTGGATGATCCCGTTGGATATGGAACGATGCGCCGAGAAAATGGTATCATTAAAAGCTATATCTTTCGGGATCGCTGCTGGCACATGATTTCTGCCATAGCTTTGCGGCCGGCACTGCAGGAGATAAAAATCCTGACCGTCGGAGGCAAACTCGATATCCACCGGGGTCCCCATCTTTTCCTGCAGCAAATTCTGGATCGAAATGATCTGTTTTATAAATGGCGTATTACTGACCAATCCTTCAAAGGTAACCACCAGTTCATCCCGGGCAAAATCAATGTCAAAAGCTAATGGATGCTTGATATAATCCCGGGTGTAAACAGAGATGATCTGCTGAATCGAAGGGATCATGTCTCCGCATTCTGTAAGCAGGGCTGTTATTTCAACTGTTTCAAAACGATTGTTTTCCAGATCGATAACATCTATTTTTTTCGGTGAATAACGCCTTACTTCCTCCGGTACCGTATTGACTCTTAGTTTCGGCTGTCCCGGCGATATCAGCACCGGGAAATCATCGGATAAACGATCCACCGCCCGGGTACCCAGACCCATGACCAGCCGCACCAATCCATCCTCTCTTTTTATTCTGCTTGACCAGAGGAATTCATTATTGCTGAAAGCCACCCCGGCATAGAGCGGGAAAAAGTAGCGGCCGATCCTGGTCCCAACTACTTCCTGGATCAATATGCCCATCTCCTCCTGGAATTCCAGCAGATCCCTCTCCGAGCGGTACTGGATGGAATCCGGATTATAAAGCGATGCATATACTTCCACGATAGCATCCATAAGGGCTTCCATTCGCTGTTGTTTGCTGCCCTGGTTGGCCAGGAAGAGGCTTTTATATTTGCCGGAAAACGCGGCACCCTTCTGGTCCTCAAGCAGACTGGAACTGCGGACGATCAGCGGCACATCACCGAAATCATCCAGGGCCATGGCCAGGCTTTTAACAATGGTTTGTGGGAATTCGGCGTTTTTCATAATTTGAATGATGTTGGGATAATCCAGACGTATTTCATAGAGATCCTTATATTTTTGCAGGTTTAATTCTTCAAGCTGGTTGTTATGAATGAAATCTCTGAAAGTATCTGTGGCGATATACCAAGATTTAGGGACTTTTACTGATTGCAGAAAAGGCAGTTCATCATGGTTTTTCTCCAGTATTTTTTGCGCCAGGAACAACCCGGTGCTTTTACCGCCTATTTTGCCCCGGCTTCCTTCCGGGAAAATCAGACGGGTCGCGATATCATAAAAATCGTTGATGGCAAAGTGCTGTCGGGCTCGATTGATAAATTCAATATTATCAGACAGGAAACGTCCGGTCAAAGCGGCGACGAGCCAATGTTCCAGGGGAGAATAACGCATAAAATTATCTGCAGTGGTATTGCGATAGCGGGTGATCAACTGGACGATCTCCTTGACCGAAGCATCAATCCGATCAACCGCCCTGATGAGAGGATAGGCTTTTTCTTCCTGCATCCAGCGATGGATCCTGGCTGTTATCTCCGCATCACTTAAATGCAGGGAAGCGATCCGGAAAGTTGTATCACGGATGGCGTGCAGGTCACCTAAGGGGAATTTGGCCCGGGGATAATTCAGCTCCGCCGCATCCGCATACCCCCAGACTCCGGAAATAAACTCTGATAATACTTCTTCCGCTTCTTTTACGCCCATTAAATAAAGATGATTGATCATTTTTCGGCAAATGTGATGCAGCTGCACCGGATCCGTCCTGCTTAACAGATCAACAATAATTACCCATTCTTTCATGGGAGCTTGATTTTCACCCAGGCTGCTTTTCGAGGTATTCCATTCCTGGATAACCTGTTCCATCGAACGTTGTAAAATTGTCTGTCCGATCCGGTCAGCAATGGTTTTGATCAGTTTGCGTTCTTTTTCCAAAAAGTACCCTTCTTCACTTTTGGGTACTTTGGTAATATAGACCACTTCAAGCTTGCCGGTTATTTTACCGCCAATTTTTATGTCGCTGCTGATCGACCAGGGGGAAGCGTTGTAGCCCACGGTCTGATAACTGCTATTCTCATAAATGATCATGGCTTTGCAGACTTCAGGAAATTGCCAGCCGGAGGGAATGACCCGCGTGATCTCTTTGAAAATTTCCGGCAAAGACAGGCGCTGATTATTTAAAGCCTCCTCAACCATATACAGACAGTTGAGTTCTTTCGCCCGTTCCCGTAAATTATCCAATAAATTGTCATTGGTCATTTCCCGCTCATTCATTGGCAATTTCCCCATCTGCATTCATTCAGCTGTCATATTTAATGAAATAGCTATATTATACCCATCCCCGCAGCTTTACGGCTTCTGCTACCCGGTTGATGGATATGAAATACGCTGCATCACGCATATATAATTTCTGTCTTTGGGCAAGATCTCTGACGGCATTAAATGCGGAAGTCATTTGTACATCCAATTTTTCCAGGACCTCGTCTTTTTCCCAATAGTAATTCATATTGGACTGGACCTGTTCAAAATAGCTGCAGGTAACGCCCCCGGCATTGCAAAGGAAATCAGGGATCAAAAAGATACCGCTGTTTCTGATGATCTCGTCCGCTTCGGTATTGATAGGCCCGTTGGCGCCTTCCGCAATGATCTTGACTTGTTTGCTGATTTTGCCCACATTGGTCATATTGATCTGATTCTCCATGGCGGCCGGGATCAGAATATCTACATCCTGTTCCAGCCACGCATCATTGGCATTGGCTGAACATCCCATATCACAAGCTTTCTCTTTATCGATCGTACCATATGCATCCGTTATTTCGCATATCTTGTCGGCATCGATACCATCGTCTTTGCAATAGGAATACGCCCGCTGATCAGCTGCATCCCAACAGGAGATCGATACCACTTTGCCGCCTAATTCCTCATATAAGCGGGCTGCATATTGGGCTACGTTACCGCTGCCCTGGATACTGGCAGTGGTGCCTTTGATATCCAGCCCCATTCCTTTCAGCGCTTCACGCACAGTATATATTACCCCGTAACCGGTGGCTTCAGTCCTGCCCAAAGATCCGCCCATGCCCACCGGTTTGCCGGTAATAAAGCCGGGGAATCTTCCGCCGTGGATCTGTTCAAACTCATCCAGCATCCACAACATATGCTTGCCGTTGGTCATAACATCCGGTGCCGGTACGTCGATCAACGGTCCCACATCTTTAGCCAGTCTTCTAATCCATCCCCGGCACAGTCTTTCCTGCTCACCCTCAGACAGCTCGCGCGGATTACAGATCACTCCGCCCTTGCCCCCGCCCAGGGGAATGTCTACTACGGCGCATTTCCATGTCATCCACATAGACAATGCACGGACAGTGTCTACGGTTTCCTGGGGATGAAAGCGGATGCCGCCCTTGGCTGGTCCCCGGGCATCATTATGCTGGATGCGGTAACCGTTAAAAATTTTGGTACTGCCGTCATCCATCTTGACCGGAATGGTAAAATGGTATTCTTTCATAGGCTGACGAAGAAACTGCCGGGTCGCACCATCCAGGCCGATCATTTCTGCTGCCCGGTCAAACTGCGCCTGGGCATTTTGATAGGGATTATACGAGCTGTCTGTCACGGTAGTAAGCCTCCTTGTTTTAGGTTAATAAAATATTCAGATAAAGTATACATTAGCCGCCCATCATTTGATATATTCCGTGTTCAATGTATACAGTATTATTTTGGGGGGCGATCCCCAGTCAAGGAAGCACTTTGCGGGTACCATGCCAGAGCGGGCAAAAAAGGTTAAGAGCAAGGCGACCGGAAAGTTACGCGATTGAAGCGTACTCAAGTACGTTGATTGAGCGG
>CAZNPR010000048.1:0-11754 GCA_964574965.1 uncultured Syntrophomonas sp.
TTTCAGTTTTAAGGAATACCTCCATGCCTTCAGCCCTGGTGGAAATAATGTTCATAAGTTGTCCTGATGAACAAGCACTGTTAAAACAGAAAAAATACAAGGATCTGGCAGCAGAAGCCATAGCGCAGGGAATTTTGAATTATCTGGAAGACAAATAAAATAATAAGTTTTAAAACGGGATTTGATCCCGTTTTTTTATTACAATTATTGAGGAAATGTTGTATGAAAGGTTCATGCTTTTCAATAGATTATGAATAAATCTGTAGAATATTTGCGAAATAGCAGGATAAAGTTCAACAGTCTTGAATTCTTTACTACTATCAGTCTTTTTACATTAGAGAAGCAGGGAAGGCAAATGAGCAAAAAAAGCCCGAAGAATATAACTGCAGCGGTAAACAATTATACTGCCTTAAGCCAGGCACTCCTGGCGGCAACATGCGTACTGCTCTTTTATCTGCCTATATGGCGGGGACTATATGATGACCTGTCCATGGCGGTGACTTCAATATTCACTGCTATCCTCCTATTGGGCGCAATTGCACTCAAAATTAAAAAGCAGGAGTATAGATTTCTGAATACCCCCCTCGATATTGCAGTATTATTATATGCTGCTGCCTATCTGCTGGCCATTATCAATGCTGTGCATATTGGCGAGGCAATCTGGGGCTTTTTAAAAGCCCTGAATTATTTCTTGGTTTATATGCTGGTCTGTCAAGTCATCCCTGATTTACAATCCGCCCGTACAGTATTAAAAACACTGCTGGCCTCGGCGACAGCGGTGGCAGTTATTGGATTGATGGCGGCCACTGGTTACTCCGATTATCCCGGTGCTTTTGTCGAGAACCATATCATGTCGACTTTACAGTATCATAATACGACAGCTGCCTATTTAGGAGCAATGAGCTTTGTGGGTTTTGCCTTGTTACTTGCCCCGGCAGAAAGGAGCAGAAGGTTCATTTACAGCGGGGCGGTCTATCTGATGCTCCTGGTAACGGTAACGGCTATATCAAAAGGGGCCCTGTTGATGGTTATGGCAGCAGCACTGATTCTTTTCCTGGGGATACCTGCGAGATACCGATGGGTATATGTATACAACCTGTTCTATATATTTGCCATTGCTTTCCTGGCTTCCAGCCTTCTGGTACCTCGCATCACCGGAGGAGAACCCGGCAGCGGGGTAATCATCATTCTGGCGGGCTTGCTGTTGACTCTGGTGGGTCAGCTGCTGAGAAATTATCTGCAGCATATCAGCCAAGCCAGGTTTTTTAGAATTTCAGCACTGACGGCATTAATGGTCCTGGTCATAGGGGCAGGTGTATTTATAACATCACCGGCAGGACAGAACATGATGCCGGAAGATTTAAAGAAAGAGATTTTAGAAGTAGCTGATTTTTCAGATGCCAGCTATGTTTACCGGGCGGACTTCATCCGCTGGGGAATGGACATAGCCCGGGACTATCCTCTGACTGGCAGCGGGGCCGGGGGGTGGAGAGCATTGATGTCCCATTATCAGGACTACCGGTATTTCACTGCGGACGCCCATAATCACGTAATCCAGGTATTAGTAGAAGCAGGAGTATTCGGCATGATGGTCTATATTGCGATCTGGGTCCTGGCCATAATCGCAGTGATCAGGTTCAGCCGCAGAAGTACGCAGGGTCAGGAAGGAACGACAGGCGAAGAAAGGATTTTACTCGGGGGGACATTTGTTGCTGCCTTAGCTATCGGACTGCATGCACTGATCGATTTTGATCTTTCCATCCCCGCCCTTTTTATCATACTGGTGTCCTTGCTGGCAGTGATAAATCAGATCAGCGGTTATTACAACGCCAACACCAATGTCTCACAGCATGGCGGCTGGCCGCGCCTCATTCTGCCAGCTTTACTGGCCATCCTATTATTATATGGCAGCAGCAGAGCGGCATTAGGATTGATCTACGCTGAAAAGGGCATTGAGGAACTAAAAAGTATCGAACGGGGCACAAACACTATTGGAACACAGCGGGAAACAGCCATTACATTCCTCGAGAAGGCAGCTATCTATGATCCCCTAAATGCTGAGGTCCAGGTGAATTTATCCAAATGTTACGCCAGCCTTTATCTTGATTTAGCCAGACAGGAAAGTCCGCGAGCGCCGAATGCTTATCAGCAAACCCTGGAGTCCATTGAAAAAGCAGAACATCTGATGCCCTTTGACCCAAAGACAGTGAATGCAGCCCTGAATTCAGCGTTAACCATTGGAAATGTGGAAGCTTCACTCCGCTTGGGCCGGCAGATTGTAAAAATCGGACCTAATGACAGCCAGAGCTACGAGGTCTTAGGGGAAGTTCTCTATGGTGCTGCCAGTTACTATCTGGAAATAGGTGATCGGGAAAAAGTGCAAGGGGCTATTGATGAAATTAAAGGTCTGCCAGCTGCTATCGCCAAGCAGCAAGAAAGATCCCAGGAAATTGAATATATTGATTCCGGAAGAAAAGCGCAGGTAACTGAACGATTGAATGAGATCATTAACCAAGCTGAAGAATCGCAGTTCTTGCACGATATATCCAGTAGTGGACGGGGGGGGTAATGATGACTAAAAACCGTCTTCTCCACAGCTTGCGGAAAACGACCTCATTCTTGATGCTGATTTTGATAGACTCGATGGCCTTGCTAATTGCTTTCTTCATCAGTTTAAAGATCAGGCTTAATATTTTGCCGAAAATATTCGAGTTTTTTCCCACTGATTTGCCACTGCATTATACGACTCATGTATGGTGGATATGGATCCTCTGTCTGGGCTCTCTGGCTTATGCAGGCCTCTACACCAAACGCCGGGCATTTTGGCCCGAGACCAGACATCTATTCAGCAGTATGAGTCTGGCCTTGGTTTTGATCATGGCCGTAATATCTCTGGCAAAATTAAGCGGCGAGGTCTCCCGGACCAGTATAATTATAAGTTATTCACTGACTTTGGCCATCCTGCCCCTGGCTCGTTATGGAGGCAAAACACTGCTGTTTGCCCTGGGGATCTGGTCGGAAAAAATATTGATCCTGGGCTTAAACAATACTGGCTGGAAGGTGGCAACAACGCTGCAAAAAGACAAGTATCTAGGCTATCATCTGGCCGGGTTTCTGACCATGGATGGTGAAGATAAAAGCAATTATCCTGAAAACGCTACCATCCTGGGCACTTATGAACAGGCAGAAGATATCATAACCAGTCAGGGGATCAGGCATATCGTAATTGCAGAGCCCGATCTGCCCGGCGCTGAACTGGTGGAATTAAGCAATCACTTGCAGCCGTATACCCGCTCTGTGATCATCGTTCCTGATCTTTTTGGACTTCCCATCGCCGATGGCGAAACAGATTATTTTTTTGATGAACAGATCCTGGCGCTGCGCATCAAAAATAATCTGGCCAGTCCTTTAAACATGATGATAAAAAGAATCTTTGACTTAATGATTGCTGTTTTACTGCTGATACCATTGACTATTTTGATCATAATATTAACGTTATTGATCAAAGCCGATTCGCCGGGCCCGGTTTTTCATACCGGCCAGCGGATCGGACGTCAGGGAAAAGAGTATAGATGTTATAAATTTAGGACCATGTTTGTCAATAATGATGATATACTGGCAGAATATCTAAAAAGCAATCCATCAGCTCGGAAAGAATGGCAACAGTTTTTCAAGCTCAAGGGGGAAGATCCACGCATTACACGGATCGGACGTTTTTTACGCAAGACCAGTCTGGACGAATTGCCCCAGATCATCAATGTTATCAAAGGGGATATGAGCCTGGTCGGGGCTCGGCCATATCTGCCGGAAGAACGCGACGCTATGGGCAGTTTTGCAGCTACGATTTTACTGGCTGACCCTGGTATTACAGGACTCTGGCAGGTCAGCGGACGGAATGAGGTCGATTTTGCCGGGCGATTAAGACTGGAGATGTGGTATGTACGTAACTGGTCATTATGGCTGGATGTGTCATTATTATTCCGCACAGTCGGTGTTGTTTTTAGCCGCAATGGTGCTTATTAAAATTGTCAGGTGATAAAATGTCGAAAACACTTCAAAAAATATTTGCGATTCTTACCAGAAAAGAGAGAAGGCAGCTGATACTGCTGTTTTGCTTGATGCTTATCATGGCACTGTTTCAGGCTCTGGGAGTAGCTTCAGTATTGCCCTTTATTTCCCTGGTGATGAATCCGGAAATAATAACCGAAAACCGCTGGCTGCAGTCGGTTTATCAGTATTTTAATTTCCAGAATACCAGCAGTTTCATAATCGCGTCCGGATTAATAATGCTGTTTTTAATTCTATTTGGTAACTTCATCTCCGCTTTGACTACCTGGGCAAAATTCAAATTCGTTTGGAATAATAATCATAATATTTCCCTGCGGCTCTTGCGCCATTATCTATATCAGCCTTATTTATTCTTCCTCAACCGTAACAGCTCAGAATTGACCAGAGATATACTTAATGAAGTACAGACATTATCCAGCGGATATTTGATCCCCTTGCTGGATTTTGCCTCCCGGCTGCTGCTCATAGTAGTTATAGTGGCCATGGTCTTGATCGTTGATCCGCTAATAACTATTATTGCGGTTATCATTTTGGGCGGTTCTTATCTGCTTATTTTCTGGCTGATCAGAAAAAGATTGGGTATTAAGGGAAAAGGGAGGCTGGCTGCTAATCGGGAAAGATTTAAAGCAGTCAGTGAAGCCTTTGGCGGGATCAAAGAAGTGAAAGCCAGCGGACGTGAACAGTATTATCTGGAGGAATACGCCCGGCCTTCTGCTTTGCTCTCCAATCTGCAGGCCTGGAATGCCCTGGTAGGCACTATTCCCAAATATGTTCTGGAGAGCGTAGCTTTTGGCAGTGTTATTGCACTGGTTTTGATACTGCTGATTTTCAAAGGGGAAGCCCAGAGCGTGATCCCGGTGGTATCTTTTTTTGCTTTTGCCGGGTACCGCCTGATGCCGGCTATACAGGATGTATTTCAGACCTCGACCCAGATCAAGTTCAATCAGGCCATTCTAGATCATATTTATCAGGAAATGATCAACATAAATACTCAAGCTGTACCAGCCCACGAAATAAACGTAGATCCGATGCCCCTTAATTTTGAAGAAGAAATAAAGCTGGAGAATATAACCTTTTCCTATTCTTCCATGGATGAGAAGGTACTGGAAGATGTTAATATTACCATCAGGAAGAACCAAAAGGTTGGTATTGTTGGCGCCACTGGTGCGGGCAAGACCACTCTGGTCGATATATTGTTAGGATTATTCATTCCTGAACAGGGACAGATATTTGTTGATGACATACCGGTCAGTGCAGATAATGTCAGGGGCTGGCAAAAAATTATAGGCTATGTGCCACAGCAGATCTATCTCAATGATGATACAGTTTCGGGCAACATAGCCTTTGGTATACCGACAGCGCAGATAGATCCTGACCGGGTCACAAAGGCTGCTGCCATAGCCCGTCTGGATGAATTCATCAGCCGTCTGCCGGAGAAGTATGACACGATCGTAGGGGAACGGGGGGTAAGACTGAGCGGCGGGCAGATGCAAAGGGTTGGCATTGCCCGGGCAGTATATCATGACCCCCAGGTATTGATCCTTGACGAAGCCACCAGTGCCCTGGACAGCATTACCGAACAGGAATTCCTGGAAGCATTGGAAGCAGCGGCAGCCATTAAAACCCTGGTGATCATTGCCCATCGGATCAGTACCGTTAAAAACTGTGACTTCATCATTATGCTGGAGGAAGGACGGGTGGAAGCGACCGGAAGTTATGAAGAACTGCTGCAAAATAACAGTAAATTCAGGGCTTTAGCCTCAACCCGGCAAAAGGAGTAACGGTTACAGCATGCAGGTTGTAATGATGATTTAAGAAGGGACTGTTTAAAAGAGGGCTGAGAGGATGAATTGTCATGGAATTATTAAAGAAAGAAAACAATAGACTCTTCCTGATATTTATAGCTTTAGCTATCGTTTTATTGCCCATCAATGACTTACCCTATTTTGAAAAAATCTTCGGTGAAATGTCAGGAGAAGGCGCTTTTTACCCACTGCTGATCGGTATTTTTATTTGGATGATATTCATACTCCGCGGGCAAAAAGCAGCTATCCCCAAGGATCAAGTGTTTTTATTATTAGGCATGTTCTTTTTGTGGATTTTAGTATCCGGTATAGCCAATTTCAGTTTCATAACTACAGATATGACAAAAGGCAGAACCGGAATTGAAAAATATATACTGCAATTTATGGTGTTGGCTTTTTGTCTGGGGGTGGTTTTGTTCATATATAATTCTCTGTTACAGGTAAACAATTATTTGGCAATTATTCGGTTTTTTATACTGGTTTCCTTGGTCATAGCGGGGATATATTCGGTTATCGAAATAGCGTATTTGTTTGGCAATGACTATGCAAAAAATATTCTGGAGTTGATAGCCCCTTATATAAGAAAAGGCCATTTATATAGTAGGCTCAGGTCGGTATCTGGAGAAGCATCATGGTTTGCCATGTATTGTGCTTTTATTTTACCGTGGATCATAAGCTATATATTTACTGAAAAGAAAAAAGCATTATACATTTTTATCGCCTCATATCTACTGGTGATGATGATACTTACCTTTTCAAGAACTGCATATTTTATTGCCATTGCACAATTGTGCTTACTTTTTCCACTGTTATTATTTGTAAAGACCGACATAGCGGAAAAAAAGAAACTCTACTCGTTGGCACTTGTCATTCTGATAGCTCTAACTGCAGGCATTTATATAGCAGATCATATATCTGCTGCACAAGCAAAGGATGTACTTACATCCTTTACCAATAAAGAAAGCGGTTATGCCCAATCAAATGATGCTCGTTTAGGCTCACAAACTACTGCTATTAATATGGGAAAACATCATCCCTTATTTGGCGTGGGTCTTGGTCAATATGGGTTTTACATGGCAGATTACGTTCCGGAATTGGCCAAAGATAATGCTGAAATAAAAAGGTGGATGAGTTCACGCGCTGATTCACCATGGGCGCCGGTACATTCAATTTACCATAGGGTCTTTGCGGAATTAGGTATGGTCGGAATACTACTGTGGCTTTCTATGTGGACCATGCTGTTATTCAGGTGCTGCAAGCGGTTTTGGGCCAAAACAAAAAAGGATGGAAAACCTGATTATCTTGGAATGGCATTGCTATTAAGCATTGTGGGAGTTTTAATGGCGGGATTGAATTCTGATACTTTCAGATTTATGGGGTATTGGATAAACATAGGACTGGGAACCATTTATATACAGAAGTAGTATAATGGAGGTTATTTTGTTGCGTTTAGTAATTAACTCTCGTTTTCTAACTCAACCAATTACTGGGGTTCAAAGATATGCTCATGAAATAACCAAAGCATTAATTAAGTTAGGCAAGGACGAGGTTATTCCAGTTGCTCCTCAAAAAATAAGATCAGAATTTATTGGGATTTATCCTCTAATCAATAGCTCAACTGCAATAAGTGGACATGCCTGGGAACAGTTGGTCTTACCACGATATCTAAAAAAACTGGATGCAGATTTACTTTTTTCGCCGGGAAACACGGGACCTTTAAATGTGGGTAATCAAGTTGTTACAATTCATGATGCTGCTATTTTTAAACGACCTGAAGGCTATAACAAAAACTTTTTAAAATTGTATAGATTACTTTTACCACACCTGGCGCAAAGTGCCGAAAAAATAATTACAGTCAGTAATTTTTCAAAAGCTGAATTAGTGGAAAGCTTAAAAATATCATCCGAAAAAATAGTAACAATTTACAATGGAGTTGGGGATAATTTTAAACCGCAGTCCCAGAAGGCACAAAAGGAGTTTGCTGCTAATATGGGACTCCCGGAAAAATATGTGCTGGTATTAGGCACAAGAGGCAAAAACAAAAATCTTCGAAGATTATTAAAGGCATGGGAACTATTGACTCGAGAAGAAAAGATGCAGAATGTTTTTTTGGTTATTGCAGGAGGCATTGAGAATACGCTGGCATCTGATGACATAACAGTTTTAACCTCCAGATTGCTCAGGGTTCATAACATTGGTTATATAAAAGAAGACATCCTGCCTCAGTTATACTCGGGTGCCGAGGCGTTTGTCCATCCATCCTTATATGAAGGCTTTGGCCTGCCGCCATTAGAGGCTATGGCTTGCGGAACACCTACAGTAGTGTCAAAAGCAGCCTCTTTGCCTGAAGTTGTTGGAGATGCAGGAATATATATAGATCCTTATAATATTGAGGATATTGCCAGAGGTATTTATAAAGCTATAATCGATAAAGAAATACAAAAAGATTTATCAAATAAAGGGTTAGAGAGAGCTAAACTATTTACCTGGGAAAAAACGGCCCGGGAAACACTGCAAGTATTCAGAGATATTACTGAAGCTGGCGGAAGGAGGATATAAATTTGGCACCGCAGTTTTCGCTGATCACCTCAACTTTAAACCGCACCTGGCAGCTGGAAAGATTTTTGCATCATTTAAATCAACAGGGTTTCCGGGGGTTTGAATGCATCATTGTTGACCAGAATGAAGATGATCGGCTGCTTCCTATAATTAATAAGTTTAAGGACAATTTTACCATAATACATCTTCACTCTGCCAGAGGAGTTTCACTTGGCCGCAATGTGGGAATCGAAAATAGTAGCGGTGATATAATTGCATTTCCCGATGATGACTGCTGGTATGCTAATGATTTGTTGGAAAAAGTGGTTAAGTTGTTTGTAGAAACCCCCGAAGTTGATGTAATAAGCGGTCGGCCTATAAATGAACACGGAAAGACAAGTTTGGGGAAGTATGATAGAAAGCCTGGAAAAATTAACAAACTTAATGTATGGCAAAGGGCTAATGCTAATACGCTTTTCCTGCGCCGAAGAGTAGTTGATAAGGTCGAATTTTTTGATGAAGACCTGGGACCAGGAGCAGGAACTAAATGGGGAGCAGCAGAAGATATTGATTATCCAATCAGAGCACTGCAAAAGGGCTTTGTTCTATTTTATTTTCCTGAGCTGACTGTATACCACGAAGCCCCAATCATTGAATATAATGAAGCAGCTATTAAAAGAGGTCATTCTTATGCGCTGGGTATGGGCCGAGTCTTAAAAAAACACCGCTATCCACTTGGATTTGTTTTGGTCAAACTATTTTACCAAATAGGAGGAATGCTGTTAGCCCTTGCGAATTTAGACATACAGAGGTTCAAATATCACCGGGCGGTTTTTAAAGGCAGGCTGAAAGGGTGGTTAGCACCTTTTACTGATTAAACATTGACAGAAGGAGGAACCTTACTTTTTGCAGCCAAAATTTTCATTAATCATTTCAACCATTGAGAGAACCGGTCAATTAGCCAAATTTATAGAACATCTCGATAAACAGACTTTTCGTAACTTTAAATTGATCATTGTAGATCAGAATGATGATAAGCGACTGGATCCCATATTGAATAATTACCGGGGCAAACTTGTGATTGAGCATTTTCGTTCTGCAAAAGGGGTGTCCCGGGGCCGGAACAAAGGGCGGGAAAGCATGGATGGAGATTTCGTGACATTTCCCGATGATGACTGCTGGTATAAAAACGACCTATTGGAAAGAGTTGTAGATATATTTTTAAAGAATCCCGATATTGACGTAATTAGCGGGCGAACGATCAATTCCCAGGGACACACCAGCTTGGGGCGATTCGACAAAAGATCTGGTAGAATAACGAAGCGCAATGTTTTTAAAAGAGGGAATACCAATACACTCTTTTTTCGACGGGAAGTTGTGGAGAGGATTGCATTCGATGAAGATCTGGGTCCTGGTGCAGGCACAAAATGGGGCAGCGCTGATGAAAGCGACTACATTCTAAAGGCTTTACAGGCAGGATATAATATATTTTATTTTCATAACCTGACAATTTTCCACGAAAACCCTATTGCCGAATATGATGCAGCGTCCATAAAAAGAGGTTACTATTATGGCTGTGGAATGGGGAGGGTTTTTAAAAAGCATGGTTATTCATTTATTTTTGTTTTTTTGAATCTGTTTTATCGCCTGGGTGGAATGTTTCTTTCTCTGATTCAGATGGATATTCAGCAATGTAAGTATCATTGGGCTGTATTCAAGGGCCGGCTTGAAGGTTGGATGAGTGAGGATAAATGAATTCTTTTTACCAGTTGCTCAATAAAAAATCATTCGTGTTGGAGGCTTGTTTCATTGCGGTTAATGATCAATTCCCGTTTTCTGACCCAACCAATTACCGGCGTTCAAAGATATGCTCATGAGATAACAAGAGAAATCATTAAATCAGAAAATGATGAAGTTATTGTACTGGCACCGCAAATTATTAAGGCCGAATACCAAAGGTTATATCCTATTACCAATAGTTGTTCTCCATTAAGCGGGCATCCCTGGGAACAGTTTGCGTTACCATGTGATTTTAAGAAAGCAAATACGCAGCTGCTTTTTTCACCAGGCAATATGGGGCCTTTATGTATAAGTGATCAAGTGGTTACTTTACATGATGCTGCTTTTATAACTAGACAGGATGGTTTTAAAAACTGTTCAGCAAAATGGTATGGATTTCTTATCCCGCGACTGGCAAAAAAGGTCAAAAAAATAATTACAGTCAGTCATTTTGCCAAAAATGAACTGGTTGAGAATTTGAAAATTCCAGCTGAAAAAATTGTAACCATTTACAATGGGGTTGGGGAAAAATTCAAACCGCAGCCACTGGATCAGCAGAAAACGTTTAAGAGCAATAAAGGACTGCCTGAACGATATATACTGGCGTTAGGATCGATCGGTAAGAATAAGAATTATTTGCGCTTATTGAGAGCCTGGGGACTATTGGCAGGAGAAGTCCATATGCAGAATGTTTTTTTAGTTATCGCCGGTGGCATTGCAGATCCACAAGCAGCGTATGCTTTAACTGAGCTATCTGTCACATTGCCTCGAGTTCTGAATATTGGCTATATAGAGGAAGAAAGCCTGCCGCAATTATATTCTGGTGCTGAAGCATTGATCCATCCATCCTTATATGAAGGATTTGGTCTGCCGCCTCTGGAGGCGATGGCATGCGGAACACCAGTGATCGTTTCAAAAGCAGCATCTTTACCTGAAGTTGTAGGAGATGCAGGAATGTACTTCGATCCTTATGACATAGAGGATATCGCCAGGAGTATCTATAATATTTTAACAAATAAGGGATTACAGCATAATTTGCTACAGCAAGGACTGGAAAGGGCAAAATTATTTAACTGGGAAAAAAGTGCCGGGGAAGCTTTAATGGTTTTAAAAGCAGCAGCTTCTGATAAAAGGAGTTAAAAGATGAAGATAGCTTTAGTTCATGATTGGATAGTCAGCAAAGGCGGGGCGGAAAAATGTCTGGAAATTTTCCATCAGCTTTATCCTCAAGCCCATTTGTATACTTTGCTGTATAAACCGGAGACAGTGAAAGCATTAGGTTTCAGCGAAGATCAGGTTACCGCTTCATTCCTTAATAAAAGACGAGGAATGATCAAAAAATACCGCAGCTATCTGCCCTTTTTCCCTTATGCTATTGAACAGCTGGATCTATCCGACGAAGAAATCATTTTATCCAGCAGTCACTGTGTGGCGAAAGGAGTCCTGACCCGAAGCGACCAGCTGCATATCTGTTACTGTCATACCCCGGTCCGTTATGCCTGGGATCTTACCTTCCCGTATTTACAAGAGCATAATCTACACAAAGGCCTCAAGTCCACCCTGG
>CAZNPR010000049.1:0-11638 GCA_964574965.1 uncultured Syntrophomonas sp.
GGGAAAGTAAAGTCTGTGCAGGCTTCCAAAAGACTTAAAACTCACCCGGTCTGTTTGTCCAATGAGGGTGCCATCACCATCGAGATGGAAAAGGTGCTCAATGCCATGCCTACAGACCAGAACATCAAAGCCGATAAAGTATTGGAGATCAATACCAAGCATGATGTATTCAATACTTTAAAAGATGCACTGGAAAATGACAAGGAAAAACTCGATCTGTACACCAGTCTGCTTTATAATCAGGCCTTGCTGATCGAAGGTCTGCCATTGGAAGACCCCGTGGAATTCAGCAATCATATATGTGAACTGATGAAATAAATAAGCATATGTTGATATGGATTGACATGTGCTAAATATTTCCATTAAACTAAAAAAAACGATAGGGAGGCAGACTTATGTTGGTTTGTATCGCAAAATTCACTGCCAAAGCAGGAATGGAACAGGAACTTCAGGATCACCTGACTGCTTTTGTACCCCAGGTCCAGGGGGAAAACGGCACTTTAAGGTACACAGTACACCGATCCAAAAGCAAAAGCACTCCCGGCTTGTTCTTGTTTTATGAAATGTACCAGGATAAAGAGGCATTCCAGTACCATAGCTCCACTCCTTATTTCCAGGCGTTTTTCGGTAAGATTATGCACCTGGTAGAGGGTGAGCCGATCATCGAACTCTATGAGGATCTGGCCTCCATCCAAAGATAAGCGCTCCTGGAAACAGTAAAAAATCAATAACCTGGTTAACTAAAAGCCCCGCAATAAAGCGAGGCTTTCTGGTTTAACACGAACCCATTTTCAAGCCTTCCCAGAGCAGACTAAAAGAGTGAAGATCGGGGACCAAGCAAGCCCCGCGAGTGAGCCGTACATTAGTACGGTGACTGAGCGGGGCTTGTGAAGTAACAAAGAGATTCGCTTTTTTAGTCGCTCTGGTTATTGATCGGTTTTATTGGTCCTCGTCCAAATTTTCAGATCATTAGCCTTCTGCACCAATTCATCGCGAAAATCCGGATGGGCAATTTCAATGAGCCTTTCTGTACGTACCCATTGATTCTGCGCTTTCATTTTTCTGACTCCATATTCAGTTGCGATATAATCCACCAGATGACGGGAAACGGAAACGCAGGTCCCCGGCTCAAAGGTGGGTACGATCCGGGATACCAATTGTCCATCTTTGGTCTTATGCGTGGAGGGCAGACAAATAAAACTCTTGCCGCCATTAGACCACTGAGCGCCCAGGATAAAGTCTGTCATACCGCCATGTCCGGTGATCTGCCTGGTCCCATTGGTTTCAGCGCTGATCTGGGTATATAAGTCTACCTGCATACATTGGTTGATGGAAATCATGTCATCAAGTTTAGCGATCACCCGGGGATCATTGACATAATCCACCGGATAGCTTGCCAACCCGGTATTTTCATTCATCCAGTCATACAGTCTCTGGGTGCCCACCGCAAAGGTGTAGGCGGCTTTATATCTGTCAATATTTTTCTTTTTGCCATTGGCCTGACCGGAATCGATCATATCGATATACGCATCCACGAACATCTCAGAATGTATACCCAGATCCTTAAGATCGGTTTTCTTGATCACATGCCCCAACGCGTTGGGCAGGCCACCGATACCTAATTGCAGGCAGCTGCCGTCATGGATATATTCCACCAGGTGGTTGGCGATCTGGGTCTCGACTTCGGTGGGTTCCGGGATCTCAGGAGCAGCAAAAATCATCTGATCGTCCGGTGCTTCCACAATAAAATCGACCTGGGAGATATGAACGCCTTCCTGGTAACCACCCAAACATCTGGGCATATTCTTGCTGACTTCTACCACTTTGCGTTTCGACACTTCAAAGCTGGTAATCGATTCAGAATTGTTCGGGCCAAAATTGAAATACCCGTTTGCATCCATCGGGCCTACCTGCTGCCAGACCCAGTCGGTCTGTCTGCCCTGGTTCACCGTCTGATTACGGACAAATTCACAACACATATGATAGACGATCGGCGCATATACAATGTTATTATAATAGTTGGCGAGAATTCTGGTCAGCGCGCTCCAATGCCAATCCTGCCAGGTAAAACTGTCACCAAACTGGATTACTTCTGGTATGGGAGGTGCTGTGCTGCATGCTACAAACAGTATATCCTTTAATTCTTCGTGCCTTTTGGCCACTTCCTGGATCAAAACGACCGGTTTACCTGTGAAATAACCAAGCTTAATTGATTCCCCTGATTGGACCATCGCTGCTATTGCTTCTGCTGAAGTCAACTTCTCCTGATATTCCTTCTGATATCCCATTTTCCCCCACCTTTCGAAAATTTAATGCGTTGATTTTATCATATCATGATATTCCCAAAAGTGATATTTCGTAGCCAAAGTTTATATATTTAGAATATTTTTTCTTTTAAACAGTTACCATATCGGCTGCCCTCCACATAAGTTTCACTTTTTGAACACCAAATAGACATAATCGTTTTTTAAACTAACACTGTAAAACTTAATGAACCTCTTCTTTTTGTACAGCTCCTCTTTTACGCTGCGAAGGCCTTACATTTACACAAGGCCTTCGTTGGTAACCAAGGCACTTGATGCCTTGCGGCCAGGCAGGATAAAAGGGCGAAAGCCTGATTTAAAAAATGGTTTTCATATATATTTTGCTTATAATAAGGTTAGTAAATGCTAAGGAGTATGCAGGAATGAAAAAAATATTGGTCGCTGATGATGAAGAGCGTATGCGCAGACTGGTCTGTGATTTCCTTAAAAAAGAAGGTTATCAGACAGCGGAAGCTTCCAATGGCCGGGAAGCACTGGCAGCCATCGAAGCTGACCCTGCTATCTGCCTGGTGATCCTGGATGTAATGATGCCCGAATATGATGGTTGGGCGGTATGCCGGGAGATCCGTAAAAACTCTGCCCTTCCCGTCATCATGCTTACTGCCAGGGGCGAAGAAACCGATGAATTATTCGGTTTTGAGCTGGGTGCGGATGAATATATCAGCAAACCTTTCAGTCCCCAGATTTTAACCGCCCGGGTAAATGCTTTGTTACGCCGGGTCAATGCTGCCGGGCACATACTGCAGTCCTGGCCCGGCCTGGAAATTGACATCGACGCCCGACATGTATGGGTAAACGGAGAGCTGATCACCTTAAGTCCCAAAGAATTTGAACTTCTGGTTTACATGGCTGAAAATACCGGAAGGGCTTTAAGCAGAGATCAGATCCTAAATGCAGTATGGGATTATAATTTTTATGGTGATCCCCGCACCGTTGACACCCATATTAAAAAGCTGCGGCTTAAAATGGGCCAGCGCGGAGAATATATACAAACGGTACGGGGTATCGGCTACCGGTTCGAGGTTGGGTCATGATCCATTCCATTCGGCAAAAATTATTTTTAAGTGTCAGTTTGCTGATCATTTTCTTTGTGGTATTTTCGTGGATTTTAAACACCCATTACCTGGAACGTTATTATGTATCACAAAAGAGTACCCAGCTCCATGATTATGCTCGGGAAATCGAGACTCTTTTTAATCAGCAGCCGGAGGATCTGTATCTGCAGCTGGAATTGTTGGAGCGTTATGATAATCTCAACATCCTGGTTTTAAACAGTTCTATGGAATTGCATTACGCAACCTTCAGTCGCAGAGGTACTGGCCCGCGTGTAGAAATGATGCTGGACAGGCTCCAGCAGCTGACAGGCTCTGCTTATATCGAAGAAATCACCCTTGACCCTTTCAGTGAAAACCGCTCACTGGATCTGGCCCTGCTGATGAACAACGGTGATTACCTGCTGCTGAGCACCCCGCTGGCTCCCATCCAGGAGAGTGCTTCCATTGCTAATACGTTTTTCCTTTACACCGGCATCGCCACACTGCTGCTGGCACTGCTTTTCATCTTTGCCTTCAGCCGCCGTTTCACCCGCCCCATCCTGGAACTGCAAAATATCGCCCAGCATGTGGCGCGCCTTGATTTTTCCCAGAACTACAGGGTCACTGCCAAAGATGAACTGGGAGATCTGGGACAAAGCATCAACTCCATGTCCGCACAGCTGAGCCAGACCATCCAGGAATTACAGGAAGCCAATGCCCGACTGCAAGAAGATATCGAGAAAGAAAGGCAGATCGATGAAATGCGCAAACAATTCATCTCCAATGTCTCCCATGAGTTAAAGACGCCCATCGCCCTGATCCAAGGTTATGCCGAAGGATTGAAGGTAAATGTGGTCCAGGAGGAGAGTGAAAAAGATTATTATTGCAGTGTGATCATCGATGAAGCTGATAAAATGAATAAACTGGTCAAGGAATTGCTTGATCTTTCGCAAGTGGAAGCCGGGATCTTCAAGCTGGTAAAAAGCCCTTTCGATCTGGCAGTACTGGTGGATAAAATAATAACCAAGTACCGGCCAATTTTTGAGGAAAAGCAGGTAAAACCGGAGATTATCAAACCCGAAAAAATCATGGTCAATGGGGATATCATTCGTACCGAGCAGATCCTCATCAACTATATCAATAATGCTCTGGCACACGTGGATGAGCGGAAACAATTAAAGCTGATGATCAAGCAACAGGAGGATAAAATTCATATTTCCCTGTTCAATTCCGGTGAGCCGGTCCCGGAAGAAGCGCTGGGTAAATTATTCACCAGCTTCTATAAAGTGGATCAGGCCCGGACCCGAAGTGATGGGGGCAGCGGCATCGGTTTGGCAGTGGTCAAAGCCATCCAGGAAAAGGATCATAACCGATACGGGGTGGAAAATCAGGCGGGCGGAGTTTCCTTCTGGTTCGAACAGGATACGGATGACCCTGCACATGACAGCTAGATTGCTGTTGCAAAAGCAAGCCCGGTTCATACCCATCGTAATCAGGCGAAAGGATCCTGCTCCCGGTCTCTGTTCCAGATATACTCAATATAATTGGCGATTTCTTCCGCGACATTCAGATCATAAACATCGGCTAAAAATCCTAACGCCATATCCATCCCGGCGGAAACCCCCGATGCGGTGTAGTATTTTCCATCGACCGTCCAGCGGGCTGACCGTTGCCACTTTACCTTTTCTGAGTTGGTGGTGACCCAATCAAACACCAGCTTGTTGGATGTTGCCACACGTCCGTCCAATATTCCTGCCCTGGCTAAAACGGCTGAGCCAGTGCACACCGATAGACAATAGTCTGCTTTTTCAGCTGCAGCAGCTAAAGCAGCAAGAAACTCTTCATGCACCAGCAGCTGGCGGGTCCCTATGCCGCCCGGCATGAGAAGCACTCCCCCGGGGGACATCTTGCTCATTGGCAAAGTGTTTACGCTTATACCATGAACACTGGCGATCGCTCCACCGGTCCAGGAATAGAAGTTCATCTGATGATTTTGGTGCCTGGCCAATATTTCTACCGGTCCAAAGGCATCCAATGTCTCAAAATTTTCAAAAAGAACGATATTAAAATTCCACTTTTCCTTTACTGCCATATGAATCTCCTTTCGAGATCTTCCAAATAGCAAAACCCGTTTCCAAATTTGCTACCGATCGAACTTATTTTACAACCCGCACAAGTATTCATGGATCGCTTTCGCCGCCTTCTTCCCGGCGCCCATGGCCTGGATGACGGTGGCCGCCCCGGTCACGATATCGCCTCCGGCAAAAACCCCTTGTTTGCTGGTCTGCCCGCTGTTCTCATCGGCTACGATATTGCCATGACGGTTCAGCTGTAAGTCCGGCGTGGTACGAGGGACCAATGGATTGGGCCCCTGGCCGATGGCCATGACCACTGTATCCATTTCCATTTCATATTCTGATCCGGGTATGGCTACCGGGCGTCTCCGTCCTGATTCATCGGGTTCGCCCAGTTCAAACTTCTGACAGATCAGGCTTTTAACCCAGCCGTTTTCATCTCCTTTTATCTCTACCGGACTGGTGAGCAGTCTGAACTGCACCCCTTCCTCCCGGGCATGTTCGATTTCTTCTCCCCTGGCCGGCATTTCCTTATCGGAGCGGCGGTATATAATATAGGATTCTTCGGCGCCTAACCTTAGTGCAGTACGGGCGCTGTCCATAGCTACGTTTCCGGCACCGATCACCGCAACTCTTTTACCGATTCGTATCGGTGTTAGATATTCTGGAAACAAATAGCCCTTCATCAAATTGGTGCGGGTCAAAAATTCATTGGCAGAATAGACTCCATTTAAATTCTCTCCGGGGATGTCCATGAAATTGGGGAGTCCGGCTCCGGTGCCGATGAAAACTGCATCATAATCTTTGGCCAGCAGTTCGTCGATGGTGTTGATAGCGCCTACCACCATATTGGTCTTTATCTCAACGCCTAATTGCCTGATGCCTTTGATCTCTCTTTCCACAATGGCTTTTGGCAGCCGAAATTCAGGTATGCCGTAAACCAGTACTCCGCCTGCGGTGTGCAGGGCTTCAAAAACCACCACCTCATGACCTAAAATTGCCAGGTCTGCGGCGGCAGTAAGTCCAGCGGGGCCGGCGCCGACCACGGCTACTCTTTTCCCGCTTTTACCCGGCAGGTCTTTTTCGGCTTTTTCGGGCTGGTTCATCTCCCAGTCAGCAGCAAATCTTTCCAAACGGCCGATGGCTACCGGTTCAAATTTTTTACCCAGAACACAATACTTCTCACATTGATTTTCCTGGGGGCATACCCGGCCGCATATGGCGGGCAGATTGTTTTTCCGCTTGATGGTATCGATGGCCATCTGGTAATCACGGGCTTTGATATATTTAATAAATTCCGGGATCTCTATTTCCACCGGGCAGCCATCCATACAGGTGGGTTTCTTGCAGTCAAGGCAGCGGGAGGCTTCCAGCAGAGCCAGTTCCTCGCTGAATCCCAAAGCTACTTCGCTGAAATTGGTTACTCTTGCTGCTGCCTCCTGGAGGGGCATGGCCTGTCTTTCTACTCTGGCTTTTTCTTTTGGCACTGGCATTCACCTCCTGAACATCTATGCTCCATGGCGGATTTTTCTTCTGCTAAAAACATCCGGCTGCGGTTCCGGGCTAATTGCCAGTCCACCAGATGACCGTCGAATTCAGGCCCATCCACACAGGCAAATTTAGTCTCACTGCCGACTGCTACCCGGCAGGCTCCGCACATTCCGGTGCCATCTACCATAATGGGGTTCATGCTGACTATCGTTTTGACACCGTAAGAACGGCTTACCTCAGACACCGCCTGCATCATCGGCAGCGGACCTATAGCTGTGATCAGATCCACGTGCACTTCATTTGCCAGCAGTTTGGAAAGCACATCGGTTACAAAGCCTTTCTGTCCGATGCTGCCGTCGTCGCTGGTGATATAGATATGGTCACTGACCGCTTTCATTTCGTCCTGCAGGATCAGCTGTTCGGCTGTACGGGCACCTATTATGGATATCACTTCATTGCCCACCGCTTTTAAAGCTCTGGTAATAGGATATATCGGAGCGATCCCAACTCCTCCACCGATACAAACTACCCGGCCGAATTTTTCGATTTCCGAAGCACGACCTAAAGGGCCAACCAAATCAAGGATCCTATCCCCCGGTTCCAACCTGCCCAAATCAGCAGAACTTCTGCCCACTTCCTGGAAAATCAGCGTGACGGTTCCTTCCTCCCGGTTAAAATCAGCCATGGTCAGCGGGATCCTTTCGCTCTTTTCATCCTGGCGCAGGATAATAAATTGGCCGGGCTTTGCTTTAGCAGCAATTTCGGGAGCTGCTGTTTCAAACAGCTTGATCCCCTGTGCCAGGATCTCCTTGCGTATTATTTCATACATCTCCTCATTCCCCCAGTCCAATCATTAATCTTCAAAATAGGTTTTGGTAACTTCCACCGTTACTTTATCGTCAGACCGGAGTCTGACCGCCAGACTGTCGATCTTAATAAGCTCATAATCAAAGAAATAGCGTCCTGCATAGATCTTTCCCCGGTAGAAAAAATGATCCGGGCCGGATATCTGAGATTGCAGTTTTTTGACTGCTACACTCATCAGTTTCAGCCACTGCCAGGCAATAGCGATCTGGCTCATAAAGTCCAGATACAAAACGCTGTCGGCTAAAAATGCTTCTCGGGTGATCCGTGCCTTTTTATCCAGCAGCTCGGCGGTCAGATCCTTCATTAGCACCACCGCTTCCTTCATGGTCTGGGCCTGTTTCGCCAATTCTGGATAAACTTCGGCTTCCCCGATGGTCTTTTCTACTTCGCTGATATATAACTGAAAAGCCCGTCCCTGGTTCATACTTACTTTGCGCCCGAGAAGATCCTGCCCCTGTATACCGGTGGTACCTTCATGGATGGGATCAATGCGGATATCCCGATAGTACTGTTCCACCGGAAAATCGCCGCAGTAGCCGTAGCCGCCGTGGACCTGAATAGCTGCACTGGTGGCTAAAATACCAGCTTCTGAAGGATACGTTTTAAGAATAGGGATCAGTAGATCCACCAGCATCCCATTCTCTTCCGCATTTTCCCCCACGTTCATCAAGTCCTGATACATCGCTGTCTGGACGGCCAACGCCAGAGATCCTTCCATCACCGCCTTCTGGAAAAGCAGCATCCTTTTGATATCAGCATGTTCGATCAACTCCACCATGGGGGCAGCGGGATCCTTTTGATCAGGTCTTCTGCCTTGTTTTCTCTGCTGGGCATATTCTAAAGCTGCATAATAGGCGCCGGAAATTTTGCTGATAGCACCTACCCCCACGTTGATCCGTTCTTCATTCATCATCATAAACATCTGGGCCAGCCCCTGGCCTTCCTGTCCTACCAGCCAGCCGCGGCAGTTTTTTTCATCTCCCATGGAAAGCTGGCAGATGGGAGATCCGCGGTACCCCAGCTTATGTTCTATCCCGCTGCAGACGATGTCGTTGAATTCCAGTTCACCCGCCTCATTGACGCGGTATTCAGGAACGATAAAAAGTGAGATCCCGGCAACGCCTGCCGGTCCATCCTTGAGCCTGGCCAGCATCAAATTTACCACATTATCCACCACATCGCTTTTGGCCGCAGAGATAAAAATCTTTTTTCCTTTGATCATATAATGGCCCTCATCTGTCCGCTCAGCAGTGGTAGTCAGATCCCCCAGGGAACTGCCGGCGTCCGGTTCGGTCAAAGCCATGGTTCCCTGCCATTTGCCGGAATACATTTTTTCCAGATAGGTATCTTTCATTTCCCGGGTACCGAAATGATAAATGAGATTGGCGGCACCTGCTGTCAGCATGGGATATACATACATGGAATAGTTGGCCGCACCAAATAGGTAATTTGCCATAACTTTAACGGAAAACGGCAATTGCTGTCCGCCTATATCATAAGGTTTTTCCGCCTGGATCCATCCTCCCTGACCCATTTCTTCCATGAATGGCAAGATGGCTTTATTGACATATACCTGCCCGTTTTCCCAACGGGGCGGTTCGGTATCCATTGGTTTAAAGTGAGGAAACATCATCTCCTCACTGATTTTTGTAGCTGTATCAATGATCATTTTAAAAGTTTCTGCATCGTGATCGGCAAAATAAGGAAATCTATTTAACGCTTCGATGTCAAAAACCTCATTGAGTAAAAAGTCAATATTCCTTCTGCTGAAAAATTTCACTGCCATTGTTTCTGCCCCCCCTCAGAAGTAATTATGTTTCATCTACCCCCCTAATACTGCTGTAATTGCTTAAAGCACTTGCTGCCATTGCCATATTCTAAATAGTATCACATTATATTTTTCGAATACCACATAAAGCTGGTATACATGTTGTGCGGGATAAAAAAGCCGGCCTGATCAGGCCGGCAATTTTCTTATGATTGTTATAAATTCTAGTAATCAAATGATCCAGCAGGAATTTCCAGTGCGGAAGCGTCGCCTTCTTTTAAGATGTCAGCGATGGTCCAAACCTGAGGAACCACATTATATAAATAGTATCTTGCTGAGTATACTTTCCCGATATAGAATTCGTAATCGTAATGTTCGGGTCCAACTTCTTCGGCCCGTTTTTTAGCGATCATGGCTTGTTCCAGGATACACCATGCGCCATAGACGATGGAACTGGCAGTAAGAATCCGGCGGGCATACAGAGGCATCATATCTATTTTTCCTGCACCCATGAATCCAATAACAGCTCCCTGCAGTTCTGCCAGGGCATCAACTGCTTTGCCGAATTTCTCGAATTCCTTTTCGAATCCGGCGGCATTCTTGTTGGCATCTGCGAATGCTTTAACTTCTGCATACCATTTCGCATATACGGAACCTTTCTTCATGGTCCATTTGCGGCCAATAAAGTCTAAGGACTGGATATAGTTGGTGCCTTCCCAGATGGAGTAAATTTTGCAATCACGGGCGATCTGGGAAACCGGATACTCTTCACAGAAGCCGTATCCGCCATAAGACTGGATGGCTTCACAGCATAAATTCCAAACCTCATCGGTGGGATAAGCCTTGGTCATTGGTGTAACGATTTCGATGAAATCATTGGCGGCCTGTCTCTTTTCCGGATCCGGATCCTTGGCGCGGATATCAAACATGAAGAAAGTCTTCATGATCATAGCCCGCATTACCTCGACCAGCGCTTTGCCGTTTAACAGAGAGCGGCGGATATCCGGATGTTGAATGATGGGAATACGGGGGCCTCTCATATCAGTCAGAGGACGTCCCTGGATACGATCTTTGGTATATTCACGGGCATTGTAGACCGCATTGGCGGAGCAAGCCAGACCCAGCAGACCAGTTCCCAGGCGGGCAAAGTTCATGCATTGGAACATCTGTGCCATGCCCTGGCCTTTGCCGTCTTCTCCTGGAGGATCGCCAATTAAATAGGCACGGCAGTTATTGTTTTCGCCCATGGCCAAAGAGGCTGTTGCCGAACCGAATTGTCCCATTTTATGTTCGATACCGGTGCACTGAACATCATTATCCGTCAAAGTTCCGTCTTCTTCCACCCAATATTTCGGAACGATGAAAAGTGATATTCCGCTGGTGCCTTCCCGGGCGCCTTCAACTCTTGCCAGGTACAGATGGATGATATTTTCGGTAAAATCATTGTCACCGCCGGTGATGAATATTTTACTTCCTTTGATTTTGTAAACACCAGGTACATCTGTGGGATAAGCCTTGGAAAGGATATCACCAACATCAGATCCTGCTGTTGCTTCTGTCAGACACATGGTTCCAGCCCAGGTCCCGTCCATCATTTTGGGCAAAAACTTTTCTTTCAATTCTTCAGCAGCAAAGGCTTCGATCAGTTCTGCAGAACCGCTGGTCAAGCCGATATAAGGCATGAAAGCCGGATTGCCGGCAGCCAGCATTTCAGTACAGAACGCAAAAAGAAATTGCGGCATGGTCAAAGCATCTTCTCCATAACCGATATTGGCAGTTCCCCAGCCATCCTCCTGCAGTTTATGGAACAGAGGTCCAAAGGTGGGTGGTGTGGTTACTTTGCCATTGGCAAAACTACAGGGATTGGAGTTGCCATCTTCATTGGTAGGTTCAACAATTTCTTTGATCATCTTACGGAATGGTTCGAGAATGGATTTAACATCATCTTTGGAATAGTAATCAACAAATTCCTTATAAGCAAAAACCTGCTCGGTAGGCAGCCACTCCTGGGCTATAAATTCGAAATCACGAGTGTTCAAATAAGCAAAATTAGACGCCATTATTTTTTCCCCCAATTCA
>CAZNPR010000050.1:0-11547 GCA_964574965.1 uncultured Syntrophomonas sp.
TCATTACGCACGATTTGCAGCGGCATGGATTCTTCTCTCCTTGCTTATATGATCACAGCTGCGCGAAGCAGCAGCGGTTTATTCCTGCAGATACAGTTTACAGGCATGAGTGCCGTCGTTATATTCGATGCCTTCCAGCATGGCCTGGCTGTCGAAGACCACCAGACCGGAAATCTCTTTATCTTTTGCATAGTCTCCGGTGGATAAAAAGAAATCCTGCTCCCGGTACACATTTTTAATAGCCTCCGGTATCGCCGCGCTATAATCTGTGAAGCTTACGGGCGAAAATGTCCGGCTGTATGTTTCGTTGAATCCGGTGATCCTAATCGTTCCAGGCTCTATGGCTTTGGTCAATTTGGTGCCGTCCACGCTGATCCTCGCTGCTTCATACCTGGTATAGGCCACTTTGTGTTTGGGGATGGTGGCTGCCACCGCAAAGCCGTCAGAGAAATGCACACTATAGAATTTACCTCGCATCTGGGTGACAAATCCCTGGTCGGTGATGGTGACCAGAGGACGGGTTTTCCCGGTATATTTGACCTCATCGGTCATTGCCCCGTTGACATATTGGATGGCATATTCTTTATAGGGGGGCGCAGTGTCGTAGCCTGCGATGCGCCATTCCACAATATCAGAGCGGCTCAGCAGCACCAGATTGGAATCCCCGATCCACACCACATGGTATCCCATGTTCGCGGATAAAAACCGCAGCGGGATCATGGTCCGGTCTTGCATGATGCTGGCCGGTACATCCAGTTCTTTTTCCTGCTCATTGACGATGGCTTTATTCTGGCCAATTGTAAACACAATGGCAAAATCGTCATTATGACCGGTCGCTGTCTGCGCAGCTGCATTCCAGTCCACCTCCAGACCGAACCGTTCAAAGATCGCCCGCATGGGCACCAGGGTTCTTTCTTTGACGATGGCCGGGGCGACATCAAATAAGACCTGCTGATTGTCGGCATAGACCCGGATGATCGGGTTTTTTTGATAGTCTACGTTCGTAAAGACAATGACTTCCGGAATGGCTGGTTTGGGTTTTGGCTCCGGTTTGGGTGTCGGTATCGGATCCGGCTGGGGCTCGGGTTTCACTTCCGGCTGGGGCGCAGGTGGAATTTTTGTAACCAGGGCCTTAAACTGGGTTTCATCGATGCCTGATTCAAAAATACGGAGGGAAAGGCTGTTGGAATCAGCCAGATAGGTAACGATGGCATACGCATATGTTTTGTTTTCGTAATCAAAGCGGGCATATACCTGGCTGGCACCGGCAAATTCCGTCCAGGAATTCTGTACGCATTGATTCAAAAATACTTTTTGGGACTCCGCAGAGAACTTGATAAAACTCTCGAAACTGATCTTATTTTTGGCGGTAAGGATCATGACCGCATCCTGGTCAGTCAAGCCGTACTGGCTGGCATCAACACCGTTTAAAATGGTGCTGTCCAGTTCGATATAGGCTGGTTCCACGGATAGAACCGGGTCTTGTTCGATTGCAATAAAAGTAAGCAGTGCTAATACGAAAATAACTGTCAAGCCTCGTTTTTGCATAAAGTTGCACCTCATTTGCTTTTTATAAGCCGCAGTGACTATTGCGAAAAAATCTGCAGCGTCTCCACCCTTGCTCTATTATTCTTCGAATGGCCTGTTATTTCCTGCCACAAAAAGGCTGTAGAAGTAAAGTAACTCCTGATGCGGCCTGACAAATTATTTATTTTTAAATTCTTTAAATGTAAAGGATAGCAGCTAATATTTTGTTTCCTGTCTCGGGCTACTTACGGCTTATCCTTTATCCCCTTACAATAAATCCTCAAGCAGTCGCGGATAATTTGTCCTGCCATCAACTATATGGTAAACGTATACTGTTTGCTCTAATAACCGGTATACGCATAAATAATGATCACAAATGAGCATTCGATAGTCTTCTAATTGAAGCATTTTATTACTGCATGACACTCCCATATCAGGATTTCTTTGCAAATGTTCCAGCGCACTATAGATCCGATCTGTTATTTTTCGCGCCGATTCTGCTCCAACCAGTTCCCTGTGGATATGAGCGATTTCCTCCAGTTCGAGCTGAGCAGGCTTTAATATCTTAAGCTCATACTTTTTTGCGCTCATAGATTTCCTCCAAACGCTGTTTCGATTGCTCCAGAGTGAAAGTAGGTTCACCTGCAATTCTGGATTTTTCTGCAAGTTCGATCTTAGATCGTAACTTTATAATTTCTTCGCGTTTTTCAAAAGCTTCGATACTCATAACCACAAGATCCCCCTCACCGTTTTTTGTTATATAAATCGGTTCCTGTTGTTCATGGGCGAGTGCTGAAATGCTGGTGTAATCATTACGCAGGCTTGTAGAAGATTTAATGATCATATTGATCCGCCTCTCAGAGTATTATTCTGCTATTATTATATGATAATTCTGAACGGGTATCCACCAAAACCCAAAATACTAAATTAAATCGCCAAGAGATGAACACAGAAAATAAAACAGCTCCGATCTGTTTATAAGATCAGAGCCGTTTTGTTTTTTGGATCATTTTATTCCGGCAACGATGTCAGCAATTCCGCATAGGAGCGAAAGAGGGGCCGAGGGTCATTGGCGGAGAGAACTCCAACCATCGACATATGATCAATATTTTTGAGCGTACCGAGATATTAATTCTTGTCCCAAACGGCAGCATCATCTGCCCAGGGCTTCTTCCATGACGGTTATGGCTGTATCATCGCTGTATTTTAAAATGGTTTCCAGATTCATGACCGCCGGCACATGATTTCTAATATAGAAACGGGCGGCATCTATTTTCCCCTTATAATAGGCCAGATCCCAGTGGTCCCTGCCCAGTTCCCTGATCTTATCCGCCGCCACTGCTGCCTGGTCAAGCAGGAGCCCCCCGCAGCATAACTGGGTAGTGGCATGTAATATGCGGGTAGCATAGAGCGGCAGCATCTCTCCCTTGCCTTGTTGTTTGAAATCATCCATCATGGCTTTGATGCGTTTATAGGAAGCTAATCCTTCTGTCAGTATGGCACTTTCGCAAGTGAATTCCGCCCGCCCGGCCATGGTGTCAGCGATCTCTTCTATGTCTTGCAGCCATTCTGCAAAAAGCCGGCCTTGTTCGAGGTTCCATTTCCTGCCGGTCAGGTCCATGGATTGGATATAGTTGGTTCCTTCCCACAAAGAGTAGATTTTACAATCCCGGGCGATCTGCGCCAGAGGATATTCTTCGGAAAAGCCATAGCCGCCGTAAAGCTGGATGGCATCGCCTACTAAAGGCCATACCATATCGGTATTATACGCTTTGACCAGCGGGGTCATGACCTCGATGCGATCTAGGGCTCTCTGGCGTTCTGCCTGGTCAGGGCTGTGACGGCTGACATCGAAGTAATAGTATGTTTTGAAAGCCATGGCCCGCATCCCTTCGGTACAGGCCTTAAGGTTCAGCAGGATCCGCCTGATGTCGGCATGTTTTATGATCGGCACCCGGCTGCCTTTGGGGTCGGTATAGGCTCTTCCCTGCACCCGGTTGCGGGCATATTCAGCCGCATTAAAATAGGCCTGGGCGGCTAAAGTGTAACCGGCCATGCCGGTGTCCATGCGGGCGCCGTTCATCATCTGGAACATCTGTGCCATCCCCTCGCCCTTGCCTTCCCGGGGCGGGTCACCCACCAATATCCCGCGGCAATTATTGTTTTCGCCAAAGTTAAGGGCGGCTGTGGCGGAGCCTTTGATGCCCATCTTATGTTCGATCCCTACAGTTGTCACGTCATTGTTTTCTCCCAGGCTGCCGTCCGCATTTACCCATATCTTCGGCACGATAAACAGCGACAGTCCTCTGGTGCCCGCCTGCCCTCCTTCTGCTCTGGCTAGAACCATGTGGATGATATTAGAGCAGATATCATGATCCCCGGCGGTGATAAATACTTTGGAGCCTTTGATCTTATAAATGCCCGGCTCATCAGTCGGATAGGCACGGGATAGAATATCGCCGACATCGGAACCTCCGCCGGCTTCGGTCAGGCACATGGTCCCGCTCCATTCTCCTGTACATAAAGGCGGCAGCAAGGTATCTTTATCCCACTTGCGGCCAAAGGACTGGATCAGTTCCAGTACGCCCCCGGACAGGTTCAGATAAGGGATGAAAGCCGGATTTCCAGCGGTGATCATTTCGATGACCGCGGAATAGAGGACCTGGGGCAGTGTACCTTCCCCTTTCTCCAGTAAATTGGAGATCCCCCAGCCTTCCTGGTTTAAGAATTTGTAGACCGGATGAAAAGATGGCGGCACCGTGACCGCTCCGTTTTCGAAACGAGCCTGGATCGTGTCTCCGTCTTCATTGGTCGGCGCTACCTGTTCGGCCACGATTCTCAGTGCCTGGTCCAATATGACATCAATATCGTCATGACTGTAGTAATCCCGAAACTTGTCAAAGCTGAACAAGGCATCAGTGTCCAGCCATTCGCCGATGATGAACTTCAGATCCCGATTGGAATAAATAAAGTTGCTGGCCATGTATTTAACCTCCCGCTCCTATGATCAGTTGATGTTCTCGATAATGAAAGCACAGGCCGGCCCGCCGCTGGCACACATTGTGGAACAGGCATATCGTCCGCCCCGTCTTTTCAGCTCATTGACCGCTGCCAGGATAATACGGGCGCCGGTCATACCCACCGGATGGCCTAATGAAATTCCTGATCCCACTGCATTGCAGCGGTCCACAGGAATGCTCAGTTCCTGCATACAGGCTAATGCCTGGGCAGCGAAGGCTTCATTGAGCTCCCAGTAATCAATATCATGCAGGGTCAGTCCGGCAAATTTTAACGCCCTGAGCGTGGCTGGTACCGGCCCCATCCCCATGATCCGAGGCTCTACTGAACCGGAAGCAGAAGCAACTACTCTGGCCAGTGGTTTCAAGCCTGATTTTTTTGCCTTGTCAGCTGACATCAGGATCAAGGCCGCTGCGCCATCGTTGAGACTGGAAGCATTGAAGGCGGTCACCGTACCTTCTTTTTTGAAAGCCGGTTTGAGCCGGACCGCCATTTCCATACTGGCATCGGGATTGGGGTGTTCATCAGTATCAAATATCTTAAGGCCTTTCCTGGTTTTGATCTCAACCGGAATGATCTCATCAGTGAATAATCCGTTAGCAATGGCCTTGCAGGCACGCTGATGGCTTAACAAGGCATATTCATCCTGCTGTTCCCGGGTTATATGATACAATTCAGCGATATTTTCCGCCGTCACCCCCATATGATAGCCTTCGAAGGGACAGATCAGGCCGCCTAACATCAGGCTGTCCTGGACGGTTTCGCCATCATTCAAGCGATAGCCTTTGCGGGCTCCCATAAGCAGGTAGGGGGCATTGCTCATGCTTTCATATCCTACTGCCGCCGCTGCTTCAACCCTGCCCAACATGATCTCCTGGGCCAGGATATCTGCCGCCCGCATGGAAGAGGGGCATTGCTGATGAACGGTGGTGGAGATGGTTTCCACCGGCAAGCCTGATTTCAGTGTCACCCAGCGGGCTGAGTTGCCCGGTGAGCCGTATTGATTGCATTGGCCGCCGATCACCTCTTCGATCAGGTTGGGGTCAATGCCGAATTTGTTGATGGTCCCTTTAAGGGCTAATACTCCAAGTTCATGGCCTTTGATGCTTTCCAGCGAACCCTGGAAATCACCTACCGCTGTACGGGCAGCTGCTACGATAACAACTTCCTGCATATTTCCTGCTCCTCTCCTTGGTTAAATTCCTTTAAAATCAGGTTTTCTCTTTTCCATAAATGCCTGCATTCCTTCCCGTTGATCCCGGGTGGCAAAACAATTGGCCCAGGCAATGGATTCGAATTCGATCGCCTTAGCCCCGTCAATATCAAATGCCTGATTGATGCATTGTTTGGCCAGCTTTAAAGCGATGGGTGGTTTGCTGGCCAGCATCTGCGCAGTCTTTATCGTTTCTGCCAGAGCATCTTCTGCGATTTGATTGATCAGCCCATATTGCAATGCCTGCTCGGCTTTGATGGTCCCGCCGCTGAAAATCATTTCTTTGGCCCGGGCAGCTCCGATCAGGCGAGGCAAACGCAGGGTGCCTCCTGCTCCGGGAAAGATCCCGAGATTGATTTCCGGCAGGCCGAACCGGGCCGTTTTGTCAGCGATCCGCCAATCACAGACCAGGGTCAGTTCCATACCGCCTCCCAGTGCAAATCCTGAGATCGCAGCCAGCACCGGCTTAGGGAATGCCTCGATGCGGGCAAAACAGTGCCGGAAGGAAAATGCGCGGGCTTGTTCCGGGCTAAATTCCAGCATGTCATTGATATCAGCGCCGGCCGCAAAATGTTTTTCTCCCGTGATGATGACTGCCCCGGCTTTTTTATCTGCTTCCAGTTCAATGAAGGCCTGCTCCAGTTCTTCGATCATCTGGTGATTTAATGCATTCAACGCTTCGGGCCTTTGCAGCCTGATTATGGCGATCTCTTCGCATCTTTCCAGGGAAATATATTGATATGGCATAAAAAACCTCCTGAACAGTTTATTGCGATTGGCCGGGCTGCTTCGCGGCAGCCATGGCTCTCATGCCTTTACGATCAGGCTTGCCTACCGGTGTGCGGGGCAGGTCTTCTAAAAACTCAACCTCAATTGGCACTTTATAAGGGGCTAGCTTTTCCCGGCAGCGGGCGATGACTTCTTCTTCCGTAAGTGTCGCCCCCGGCTTCAGGACAATATATACTTTTGCAGCTTCCCCGCGCTTGGGATGCGGTATCCCGATCGAACAGGCATCCTGAACTTCCGGCATCGCGTAACATACCTCGTCGATTTCCCGGGGAAAGACATTGAACCCGCTGCTGATAATAATGTCTTTCTTGCGGTCCACAATGTAAAAGAACCCGTCTTCGTCCATACGACCGATGTCCCCGGTATAAAACCATCCATCCCTCAGCATCATCGCGGTTTCTTCCGGGTTATTCCAGTATTCACGCATCAATTGAGGTCCGCGGAAGATGATTTCTCCCGGTTCACCGATCGGCATGATTTCAGTACCCTTGGTGTCATCTACGATCAAGACATCAGTATCCACCCAGGGCACTCCTACACTGCCTATTTTACGGGTATGGTGCCCGGAATTGGCAGTGATCTGCTGACAGCTTTCCGACATGCCATATCCTTCAACAATGCGGCAATGAGCCATTTCCTCAAATTTATTCAATATTTCTTCCGGCAGAGGGGAACCGCCGCTGAAGACCCCGCCTATGAAGCATGAAATGTCGGCATCCTGAAATGGCGGATGGTTGAGCAGCATAATAAGCAGAGCCGGTACTGCCGGGAGAGTAGCCGGCTGGTATTTTTCAATCGCTTTTAGTATGGCATCCGGATCAGGTACCGGAACGGTAATCAGGCTGCCGCCGCAGAAGAAATTGAATGCCACCGCAGACATGAAACCGAAAATGTGGTTTAAAGGGATGATGGATAGTGCTCTCATATCCCCTGCTTCCATGGTAGTGTAATTATTTGTCACCCACTGCCCGATCCGAACTGCTTTGGACATTACATTGTAGTTGGTCAGGACGCATCCTTTGGGAACACCGGTAGTACCGCCGGTATACTGCAAACGGACGATGTCATCCGGGGTCAGTTCCACTTCGGGCTCAGTGTTGTCAGCCGCCCCGATGATTTCATTGAAATCATAGATGCCCTCCCCTTTTTCCACTTCGATGGGCATGGTGGGAATCTGGAAGGCAATGACGCGTTTCACCGGGGAATCAGGATCCTTCATAACTTCAATGGGCTTATTGGCGAACATCGCCAAAACGATTACTGTTTCAGCGCCGCTGTCCTTAAACTGCAGCGATATCTCAGGTACTGTGTAAAGCGGATTGGTAGGTACTTCAATCGCGCCTATCTTGAGCAGCGCCTGGATCGATAATACATATTGGGGCAAGTTGGGTGACATGATCGCCACGCGGTCGCCCTTTTTTACCCCCAGGCTGGTGAGAGCATTGGCCAGTCGGCGCGCTATGTCATTAGCTACACCGTAAGTGATCACCGTATCACCCTGCATTACATAAGGTTTATCCGGTTGCTCGGCCGCCCATTTATTGAACCACCATTTAGGGGGTTCGGTCGGGTATTTCGGTGCCAATTCAATTTGGTCGTCATAATTTGCCTGCCATAATGGCCTCAATCTGGCAACTTCCTCTTCAAATGCTTGCAACCACGGTTTTTCAGACATAAAACACCCTCCTTAAATAATCATTCCTTCCTTTGGTCGGGAAATCATTTTGACTATTAAACTTACTAATCGCAACAATCATGCCATCTGGCTTGCGTCGCCATGTCATAGCATTTCATGTTAAGGATCGGATCATTTGAGCTCTTAATGTTTAATTAAATATGTTATATTTGATACAGAATCGTATCATTGACTGATTACTAAAAACTCTCAGGCTTATTGCCGCCTGATCGGAACAAGAATACTCAATTTACGGATACTCGATACATCTATGCATCATTAATTACAGGCTGCCGTCGATTTATGAAGTCTACCTCCTAAGAATAATCGCTTTTCGGCATTTTGCTGACTCTGTTTCCGTAAAGACCTACCTTTGTTATTTGATACATAATTGTATCACCGGATGATTTTACTCCCGTTTGCAGCGGGTCACAGCAATATTTCAGGGGAGGTGCCGGAATGGATACGGAAAAAGAAAAATGGATCAAGGTGGGAGAGGGCTTGGCCAATCTGGGCCGGGATCTTAAGATCAGGTCTTCCTTGAAAGTAAAGGATTTCATGCGCTATCAGCCGGAATTGCTGACTGCAAAAGATAGCATAAAGTCAGCGGTAGAAATTATGGTCAATAATAATATTGACGCAGTCCCCATAGTGGATGAATCTAATAATTTGCAGGGTCAGGTTACTAAAACCATGGTTTTGCGTGAGATATTAGCCGGTACTGATCTTAAGCAGCCGGTCAGTAAAATCATGATCAGCCCGGTGAAATCCATCGACCCCGATGAAGATGTATCGAATCTGATCACGATCAATGTCGGTAATCTCCCTGTTACGAAAAAACGCAAGGTTGCAGGGATGGTAACCTTGTCAGATACGATCCGCGCTTATTTCAGTTCTTTGATCGCATTACATGCAGAACTTAATGCCGTTATTGATTCAGCCCACAATGGCATCCTGACCGTAAATGAAGCCGCTGAGATAAGCCTGATCAATAAGGCAGCTGAATGGATCCTCGGTCTTAAACGAGAAGATGTAGTGGGGAAAAAGATCAGTCAGGTTGTACCCCAAAGCCAACTCCCGAAAATTTTAGCCAGCGGGCAGAGTCGTTTCGGACAAAAGGTCGTTTATCAGAAGAAAGGATTTATTGCCAACATGACTCCGGTGCTGGGCAATGGTCAGATCATCGGAGCAGTGGAAGTTTTTCAGGATATTTCGGAACTCGAACTGATTTCCGAAGAACTCAGCTTCACTAAGGAAATTAAGGAGGAACTATCCGCCATCATTGATTCATCCTTTGACGGTTTTCACATAACCGATGATCAAGGCAAAACTCTGCGGGTCAATCAGGCTTTTGAGCGCATCACTACCATCCCAGTCAGCAATCTGCTTGGGAAAACCATGCCGGAATTAGTCGCCGAAGGAGTCTATTCTCAGGATGTTGTCAAAATGGTGCTGAAGCGGCGGGAACCGGTAACCATCTTCCAGGAATCCAAACCGGGCAATACGGTTATCATTACTGCCAATCCAGTTGTTGACGATCAGGACAACCTGTTCAGAATCGTCATCAACGTTCGCGACATATCAGAACTCAATGATCTCAAACAACAACTGGAGCAGGCCCGGACATTAAGCCAGCATTATCAGGAAAAACTCAATAGATACAATCTGGCTGAACAGTTTGTTATCCGTTCCAAAGAATCACGGGATCTGGCCGATCTCTGTGTGCGGCTGGGACAGGTTGATGCCACGGTGTTGATCAAAGGAGAATCCGGTGTGGGCAAGGAGTTTGCCGCGCAATTGATCCACTCTAACAGCAGCCGTCGGGATAAACCGATGATAAAAGTAAACTGCGCGGCGATTCCGGAAAGCTTGTTTGAATCAGAGCTTTTCGGCTACGAACCGGGTGCCTTCACCGGTGCGAGCAAAGAAGGTAAACGCGGCTTTTTTGAAGCAGCGGACGGCGGCACTCTGCTCCTGGATGAGATTGGGGAGATGCCTCTTAATACCCAGGCAAAGTTGCTGCGGGTCATCCAGGATAAAGTGATCACGCGGGTAGGGGGCACCACCCCCATCACGGTGGATGTCCGCCTGATTGCGGCCACCAACCGCAACTTGCAGGAAATGGTGCAAAATAAAGAGTTCCGCCGGGATCTCTATTTTCGCCTCAATGTTATTCCAGTGGTAGTCCCCCCGCTGAGGGATCGCAAGGTAGAAATCCCGTTCTTAGTCGATCATTTTGTCAATAAATTCAATACCAAGTATAACCTTAATAAACGGATCGACGAACGAGAAATAAAGGAATTGATGAATTACGACTGGCCGGGCAATATTCGGGAACTGGAGAATCTGATCGAGAGAACGCTGGTCACCTCTCCCGGCAATGTCATCCGCCATATCAATTTACATGATTTTGAATATGCAGCACAGGAAGCCATTAATTATGAGGTGTTCGCCGGTTATAAACTACAAGCCGCGGTAGAGCAGCTGGAAGAATACCTGATCCGGAATTCTTTGGAAACCCTGGGGACGACCCGCAAAGCAGCCAAGGAATTAGGAGTGAGTCAGCCCACCATCGTCCGCAAGGCGGCTAAATACGATATCCCTCTGGGGATATATAAGCCGTGATATAAGCGCGGTATCATGAGGGCGTCTGTACTTGCCCGGAATAGACTGCAAAAAAATACCGGGGTCACAATCCCCGGTATTAATAGCTTCATATGGTGGGCGCGGAGGGTTTCGAGATGAACGCAGAAAAAGCGGCTCCGATCTGGTTATAAAGATTCAGAGCCGTTTTTTTTGGATAATCTTATTCCGGCAACGATGTCAGCAATTCCGCATAGGAGCGAAAGAGGAACCGCGGGTCATTGGCGGAGAGAATTCCAACCATCGACATATGATCAATATTTTTGAGCGTACCGAGATAATTCCATTTGCCAATTTGCGGTTCACCATCGTAAATGACGATTTTGTCGGGGGATCCGGCGCGGGGACCGTCCGCCGTTGCCACCGAAACCAGACCATCATTTTCCCACCAGGTTTTATCGATCACAAACGGCTGGGTTTGCGTATAGGACCCAACATATATTGCAGTTGGCCAGAACATTGGACTCATTTTCGCTGTTGGTACCTGATAGCCGGTTATGGCATTCTTGCGAGTACAGGAAGCCCCCTGGGAGAAATAATAAATGTCGGGTTGCGCAGTGGCCCAGGCATTTAATTCCCTGGCACCATCCGGCTTCAAATCCCAAACGCTGAGGTCGTGGGTATTCTGCCAGACTTCGCTGCTTTCTATCCGCTGCAGGTAATCTTGAAGGGATTCCCCGGC
>CAZNPR010000051.1:0-11377 GCA_964574965.1 uncultured Syntrophomonas sp.
AAGGTTTTAAAGCATGCAGGCCTGGTCAATGAACGCAAGGACGGGCTGCGCAATATCTGCAGCCTGAACAGGGACATGCTGGACAGCACGCTGGACAACTTCATAATTTTCATAAAAAGCCCGCTGGAGCAAATTCCGGATATGGCCGCTGAATTGTCACGCATGCCGGCTGAAGCAGGGGATTCCTGTATCAAAAAGTGCTGCCCGTGATCAACTCAGCATTTTTACAAAAGTGTCCGCGGGCTTGACCAAACGGCCCGCTAAGAAAAACAGGGGGAGGAATGGGGTATGCGCAGTGCGATTATGGAAATCAGCATATTGATCGCTTTTTTTGTGGTAGGCTGGATCGTTGCCGGATGGAATAGTTTTTTCTATATCGGGATAGGGCTTATCGTGTTTTATAACCTGATCATGATCGTTTATATCGTCTACAAGCGGGCAGAGATCTCGCGGATGGACTTGCTGCTGGGTGTGACCGCCATGGCAGTGTGGGTGGTCATCGCCTGGGCCATGATCCAGGAAAAGCAGTATCATCTCTGGGGTCTGCTGCAATAGACCCGGCTGTTTTAAGAGATTTATAACCTGAAAAACAACTGGGGGAGGAAGTTTATGACTATTCGCTATGTGTTTGCGCGGGCAGGGATCGCCGCTACAGATTACATAATTGCTGAAATTGCATCATGTCTTAAGTCCGGCGAGGATAAACCGCTGTTTTTGATGGTTCCCGAACAGTTTACTCTGGAATCGGAGAAAAGACTGATCAAAGGCATCGGTGAAGCCGGCATCATACAAGCGGAGGTTTTAAGCTTTGACCGCCTGGCCTACAAGGTACTCAATGAAGCTGGAGGCAGGACCTGCAACACATTGAACGAACAGGGTAAAAGCATGATCCTGAGAAAAATCATGGAGGAAATAAGCCCGGATCTGAACACCTTCGCCGGCGCTGCCCGTCAGGCCGGTTTTATCAATATAATCAGTGACTGTTTAAGGGATTTTAAAAGTAATAATATCGACGGCGATATCTTGGCCGAGTACATCGAAAGTATACCTGTAGACCGGCTTTTGACCGGTAAACTCAAAGACCTGCTCCTGATCTACCGCAGCTTTGATGAATATTTGCAGGATCGCTATATCGACCCTGAAGACTATATCAACCTGGTGATCGAAAAATTGCCGCAAATTTCCTTTCTGAATAATGCCCGGATATGGATCGACGGCATCGACAGATTCAGCCCGCAGCTGCTGAAAATGCTGGCCGAGATCGCCAGGCTCAGCGAGAGCATTACGATAGCATTGACCATGGGCTTTGGCAGTGATGACCGGGACGGGGAAATATTTGGTGTTTCCCGCCAGACCTATAACAAGCTCCATGCTTTGGCATTGGAGCAGGGGATCGCAGAGGAGATCGTCAGCCTCAAACCGAATACCCGGTTCAGCCCGGTAAAACAGTCGGAACTTGCCTTTCTGGAAAAAGAATTGTTTGCCTATCCCTACTTTCAATATGAAGGAGAAGCAAGCGGCCTTCAGGTTTTTGCCGCCGCCAATTTTAAAAGCGAGATCGAAAATATCACAGCGGAAATTTTGGCACTGGTCAGGGAAAAGAACTACCGGTTCCGGGATATCATGATCGCCTGCACCGATTTGCAGCGCTACAGCAGCCTGATCAGACAGGCTTTTCGTGCCAATCACATCCCTTTTTTCATGGATGAAAAACGAGGGATCATGAACAATCCCATCATTGAATCCATTCTGGCTTCCCTGCAGATCATTATCAAAGGGTACCGATATGAGGAAGTTTTCCGCCTGGTAAAAGCCGGGTTCAGCAATTTGGACCACCGGCAGGGTGATGAACTGGAAAACTATATACTGCGTTATGGGATCCGGGGCAGTCTATGGAAGAAACCCTTTACAATCGAGAATGGCGAACCGCTGGACAGGATCAATGAAGCCCGGGAAATTTTGATCAGGCCATTAGAAGCCTTGGAGCGTTCGGTAAAAGGGATCAGGACCTGCCGGGAGATGGCGGCTGCCCTTTACGAATACCTGGAAGCCATGGGGATACAGGCCAAAATCGAAACTTACATCAGTGAATTAAGGGAACAAAAGCTGTTTGCCTATGTCAATGAAAACACCCAGATCTGGAATATCGTGATGATGATATTGGACCAGACCGTGGAATTCTTAGGAGATGAGCCAACTGACCTGAAAAAATTCGCCGGCCTTTTGGAAGCGGGTTTTGCTTCCTTCGAAATCGGGATCATCCCCACCACCATCGATGAAGTGGCCGTTGGCAGCATCAGCCGTTCCAAACGTTACGGCTGCCGGGCTTTGTTTTTGATCGGAGCCAACGATGATCTGCTGCCGGCCCGGCCGGCTGCGCACCAATTGTTATTGGAAGAAGAGATCGAGACCCTCTTGGAGCATGGCATCGATCTCGGCTTTGACCCGGAGCAGCGCCTGAGTCAGGAAAATTTCCATATCTATGAGACACTGACCAAAGCCAGCCAGTATTTATGGATCAGTTATTCCCTGGCTGACGAAGAGGGCAAACCATTGCACCAGTCCATCATCGTGGACCGCCTGCAGATGATCTACCCAGCGCTTAAGATCAAGAAAGAAAAGAATTTATTTGGCTACCAGAACCTGAATATGATCGGCACTCCCGATGGCACTCTGGAACCGCTGATCTTAAACCTTAAGGATCACCTGGAAGGGCAAAAGATCGATCCGCACTGGTGGGATGTATATGAATGGTATTACCGGAAACCCGAATTAAAACGCAGATTGGAAGCGATCCTTTCCGGCTTTGACCACCGCAACCAGCAGGATCGTATTGAGGCAGCCCTGGCGGAAAAGCTGTATAACCGTCCGCTTAGGGCCAGCATATCCAGGCTGGAGAAGTTCAACGGCTGTCAGTTTGCCCATTTCATCCAATACGGATTAAAACCCCAGGAACGAATCGTCTACTCCATGGGAGCGCCGGATATCGGCGAATTGTTCCATCTGGGGCTGGTCACATTTGCCCGCAATTTAACGAACCATAAGCTGGAGTGGAAAAACCTCACTCAGCAGCAATGCTTCGAGCTGATAAATGGGATCATGGACCAACTGGTCAAAGAATACAAAGACGGCATTTTAAACAGTTCCCCCCGTTATCAATATCTGGTCCAGCGGCTGAAAAGGATCTGCCGCCGGGCGGTCTGGACCCTTGCCCAGCATCTTTACAAAGGGGAATTCATCCCGGCTTTTTATGAAGTCACCTTCGGCAAACGGGGCCTGCTGCCGCCCATCGAGATCGAGCTCGAGCAGGGCGAAAAGGTTTACCTGGAAGGCCGCATCGACCGGATCGATGTTTGGGAAGACAGCGAATTTGCCTATGTAAAAGTCATCGATTACAAATCCGGCTTCAAAAATATAGATCTGTCTGACATCTATAACGGCTTTTCCCTGCAGCTGATTATTTATCTTTATTCGGTACTGCAGGCCATGCCCGGTTTGAAAGGCAAAACGGCCAAACCGGCCGGGATCTTTTATTTCAAGATCGATGACCCCATGGTGAAAAACGATTCCCGGGATCCGGAGGTCATTGAAAAAGCCATACTCAAAGAGCTGAAAATGGCGGGCCTGGTCTTAAAGGATGTCAATATCATCCGCAAGATGGAGCGTGATCTAAACGGTTATTCGGAAATCCTGCCGGTACAGGTGATGAGTGATGATGCCATCAGCGAAAGATCAAATGCCCTGGCGGAAGAAGAGTTTGATGCTTTGATCAGACATGTGGGAGCCCAGGTCAAGAAGTTCAGCCAGGCCATACTAAATGGTGAGATCAGGATCGAACCATCAAGATCCGGGCGGGAAACGGCCTGCAAGTACTGCAAATACCGGCCGGTGTGCCAGTTTGATATTTTATTTGATGATAACCGTTACCGCTATATCAAGAGCCTGAAGAAAGAGGAAGTCTTAAGGAAACTCACAGCGGGCGGGGAGGTGATCGACCATGGTTAATTGGACCGAAGAACAAAAGACCGCGATTTGCGCCAGGAACAGCAATCTGCTGGTAACAGCTGCTGCCGGCTCAGGCAAAACCGCCGTGCTGGTCCAGCGGGTCATCGAACTGGTCATAGAGGATCACGTGGATATCGATAAATTGTTGATCGTTACCTTTACCCGCGCGGCTGCGGCAGAGATGAAGAACCGCATCAGAAAGGCCTTGATGGAAAAACTGGAGCTGGCCCAGGGCAAAGATGCCAGTCTGCTGCGCCAGATCAATCTTTTGAACAAAGCCCAGATCAGTACTCTGCATTCCTTCTGCCAGACCGTGGTCAGGGATCATTTCCACCTGGCGGAGATCGATCCGGGCTTTAAGGTCGGCGAAGAGACTGAGATGATGCTGCTGAAAACCGAAGCAGCGGAAGAAACCATGGATCATGAATATGAAGCAGGCCGGGGAATGTTTTATGAACTGCTGGAAATGTTCTCCGGCGGTAGGGATGACAGAAAACTACCGGAGCTGATCATCAGCATTAATGATTTTATCCAGAGCAAACCTGAGCCTTACAGCTGGCTGAAAAATATGGTTGCCGAGCTGGCGATGACTGCAGATGGATTTGACGGGTCTTCCTGGACCGCATCCCTGTCTGAACAGGCGAACATCCAACTTGACGCGGCCCTGGAAATACTGTCCCGGGCGATGAGCATCGCCGAAAGAGCTGACGGGCCAGCTCACTATCTGCCGGTACTGGAAGAAGACCGGGAGAAAGTTTTGGCTTTAAAGGACGTCTTACAGGTTTCCGTCAGAGGCTATATCGAAGCCCTGATCTCCATGCAATTCAGAACTTTACCTGGCCGCGGTGAGTGTGATACAGACCTCAGGGAAAGAGCCAAAGCGTACCGGAATGGGGCCAAAGAAATTATCAAAAAGGCCAGAGATAATTTCATGGGAAAAACAGCCGAAGATTTGGTCACGGATTTGAATCAGATGTATCCGGCTATGGCCTGTCTGGAACAGATGGTATCCGCTTTTCAGGGACGCTATCAGCAATTGAAAGCCGATAAGGGCGTTCTTGATTTTAACGACCTTGAGCATTATGCCTTAAAGATATTGGCTCATGACCTGGTGGCAGAGGAATACCGGCAGCGTTTCGCCTATGTATTTGTTGACGAATACCAGGACAGTAACCAGATACAGGAGGCCATCATCCAGCGGGTGAAAAAAAAGGACAACCTGTTTATGGTGGGGGATGTCAAGCAGAGCATCTATCGCTTCCGTCTGGCAGACCCCACGCTTTTTATGGATAAATACCGGACCTATAGGGATGGAGAAAATGAGCTGAACCGGCGGATCTGCCTGCACAGTAATTTTCGCAGTCAGGACGCCATCCTTCATGCAGTCAATTTCGTTTTCCAAAACATTATGAGCCCTGCTTTAGGAGAGATCGAATATGACGACAGCGCCTGTTTATATCCCGGCCGGCAGGACTGCAATGAGGCCGGCAGCGGTGAGAAGATCGAAATGATCATCATTGACCATCAGGATGAAGTGGATGAAAACGGGACGGTCTTAAATGATGAACTGGTAGAGCTCAATAAGATTCAGATCGAAGCTTATATCGTGGCGGACAAGATCAAAGCCCTGCTGAATACCAGAGTCTATGACCCGCAGATGGGGAAGGAGCGAAACGCTGCCTATAAAGATATGGTGATCCTGCTGCGTACCACCCGTAACTGGATCGACGTTTTTACCGAAGTATTCAATGCCGAAGGCATCCCTTCCTATGCCGATATCAACAGCGGCTATCTGGATGCCCTGGAAATCAGCCTATTTATAAATCTGCTCAAGGTGATAGACAACCCCCGGCAGGATATCGAACTGATCAGCGTACTGCGCTCGCCTATCTTTCAATTCGGTATCGAAGAACTGGCAAGCATAAGACTGGGCAGCACGGAGAAGACTTTTTACGCCGCCTTGATGAATTATCCGGAAAGCGGGGAATTGTACGATAAGATCAGCGACTTTTCAGACAGCCTGAATAAATGGCAGAAGATGGCGCGTTACCTGCCCCTGGAAGAGCTGATCCGGGAACTGATGATGGAAAGCGGCTACCTGTATTATGTGACGGCTATGCCGGGCGGAATGCAGCGTGTGGCCAATGTCCGGTTGCTGTTTTCCCGGGCCAGGAACTTTCAGAACTCTACAATGCACGGCCTGTTCAGCTTCCTGAAATATATTGAGCAGGTCAAGGCCTCCCAGGCCGACATCGGCACCGCCAAAACCCTGGGGGAAAACGACAATGTGGTTCGGCTGATGAGCGTGCACAAAAGCAAAGGCCTGGAATTCCCAATCGTGATCCTGGCCGGCATGGGCAAGTATTTCAATATGACTGACACAAATCAGAATATCCTGCTGCATAAGGACCTGGGCATCGGACCGCACCTGATCGATACCGAGCGCAGGACCATCAGCCAAACTATCGCCCACAATGTTATCAGGGAAAAGATCCGTTTGGAAAACCTCTCTGAGGAAATGCGGGTCTTTTATGTGGCCTGTACCAGAGCCCAGGAAAAACTGATCATGACCGGTTCTGTGGCCGATATCGGCAAAGCCGTGAATAAATGGAGCAAAACCATAGCCCCCTATAATCTGGCCCAGGCCAGGTGCGGACTGGACTGGTTCGGCCCGGTCATCATGCGTCACCCGGACGGCAGCCCTTTACGGGCGCTCCTGGAAACAGAATGGGAAGAGGGCATCTGGCCGGATAAGTCCTGCTGGGATATTTCCATCGTCAATAAAAACAAGGTCAGGATCGATCTCCTGCAGAGCTCCCGGGAGAAAAAGGCGTTATGGCAGCAGCTCATCGATTTTCAGCCGCTGCCGGACAGTCCCTGGAAGGAATCGGTCAAGACCTGTTTGAACTGGATCTACCCCTTTACGAGTGCGGGACAGATCCCTGCCAAGCTGTCGGTCACCCAGATCGAAAAAATGAAGGCTAAAAGCATGAGCAATGTGGAAATGAGTATACCGGCTCTGATCAGCCAGCCTAAGTTCAAAGAGATCAAGTCAGCCATTTCTGCATTGGAAAAAGGGAATGTCATGCATTTCATCCTGCAGCATCTTGATCTGAAGCAGGTGCAAAGCCGGGAACAGATCCAAAGCCAGCTTGACGCCATGACTGCACGGCAGCTGCTGTCGGCGGAAGAAGCGGCGGCCGTGGAGATCGACAGCCTGATGAATTTCTATCAAAGTGACATCGGGCGGCGGGTTTTGGCAGCAGAAACGGTGAAGCGGGAGACTCCTTTCAATTTCTTGTGCAGGGCCAGTGAAGTGATGGAGGGGGCGGAGACTGCACCCGATGAGGAACTACTGGTGCAGGGGATCATTGACCTGTATTTCACCGAAGGGGATGAAATCGTTTTAGTGGATTACAAGACCGACTATATCACGCCGGAAAACCGGAACAGCAAGATCAACGCTTACCGGGTCCAGGTGGAGCTATATAAGCGGGCTTTGGAGAATATATTGAAGAAGCGGGTAAAGGAAAGTTACCTCTATTTCCTGAGCATCAACGAAGCGGAAATGATTTAGATGTCACACGCCTCACGAATTCAGTTTGAAACTTGTAAATGAAGCAGGCTTAAATTACAATAAACAGGGAAAGGGGAGACCACAAGTGGACGAAGACAAAGATAAGTTGAACTTGATCGCGGTAAAAACTTTTCCTGCCAACAATAATTATATTTATTTGATCGATTTTTTGAACAAAAGCCTGAAAGAAAAAAAGGTTATGTTCGGTTTGACCAAGGACAAAGAGAAGCATGAAATGACAGTCAATATTTATGAATTTTGATTTATTGGAGTGGGTGAATTGTCGCAGGATGTAAAAGATTTTTTTAAAGAGATGATCAGTATTATCGTCATAGCCTTTATTTTGGCTATGATTTTACGGACTTTTATCGTCGAAGGGAGGATCATCCCTACCGGGTCCATGCTGCCCACGGTACAATTGCAGGACCGGGTGATGGTCAATAAATTCATCTACCGTTTTAAAGAACCGCAGCGCGGGGATGTCATTGTTTTTGCGCCCCCCGAGGCAATCCATTCTCCGGATGATTACTTGAAAAGGGTCATTGGGCTGCCGGGTGAAACCGTAGAAATGAAAGACGGAAATGTGTATATCAACGGCCAGGCATTAAATGAACCTTACATAGCCGAAAAAGTCAATTACGAATTCGGGCCGGTGGTGGTACCCGATGATTCCCTGCTGGTTTTAGGCGACAATCGCAACAGCAGTTTTGACAGTCATCTGTGGAACGCCTGGCTGAAAAAGGACCACGTAAAAGGCAAAGCCTTTATGATTTACTGGCCGATCAATAATATTACCCTGCTGGACCGGGAGGTAACGTTTCGTTGAAGATCCTCATAACCAATGATGACGGCATCGCCGCCGCCGGAATCCACGCCTTGATCGATGAGTTAAAACTGATCGCGGATCTGTATGTCGCTTCACCCGACCGGGAACGGAGCGCTACCGGTCATTCCATAACGGTTTATGAACCGATCAAAGTCGTGCCCAAAAATATTGCCGGGACAAGCGCAGCCTGGATCATCGGCGGTACCCCGGTGGATTGTGTGAAACTGGCAATCAGCCGCCTGGTACCGGGGGATATCGATCTGGTCATCTCCGGCATCAATCACGGACCCAACCTGGGAACCGATGTGTTATATTCCGGCACCGTTTCAGCCGCGGCCGAAGGGGTCATAATGGGGAAACCATCGATTGCTGTTTCCTTGGATTCTTTTGCTGATGAGATGGATTTCTCCTTTGCCGCCAAATTCATCAAGCGACTTGTCCTGACCTTGATGAGGAAAGGCTTTGAGCCCCATATGCTTTTGAATGTGAATGTGCCGGCCCTGCCGGAGGAAAGCATCAAGGGTATTCGCATCACCCAGTTGGGACTGCGCAATTATGAAAATCTGTTTGATGAAATGAAGGATCCCCGCGGCAATACATATTACTGGATGGGCGGGGGAATCAAGGAAGAAGAGCAGGACCCGGAAAGCGATGTGGCGGCAGCTGCGCAAGCTTATATCTGTGTTACGCCCATTAACCTTGACCTGACAGACTATCAACTGATCAGAAAATACAAGAAAAAATTCAGGGAATATATAGACCTGTCGACAGGAGACGATGATGATCTATCTTAGCCTGACCATCAATTGCCTCCTGTTCTTCCTATTACTGAATCTCAGTTATATCAAAAACCGGCGAGCTGACACTGGCTACCCGGAAAAACCTTTCAGCAAACTGGTGGTTTTCCCGCTGACATTGGGGATCATATTTACGATCCTGATGGATGTAATGAAAGGGCTGATGTTTTATCAGATCCTGATCTTCCTTTTTGCGGCGGCTCTTTTATATTTATTCTTTTATGTATTTAATGGGAAAAAATAAAAATATTTTTGATACTTTGGGGAAAGTATAGTACCATTTTTTTAACTGCAATAATTTGTAAGGAGGTTTTTTAAATTGAAGGAATACCCTACCAGTAAAATACGCAACATAGCGCTTGTGGGACATGGAGGTACGGGAAAAACTTCGCTGGTGGAAGCAATGATTTTTAATACCGGGGTATTGAAAAGACTTGGCAAGGTCGATGACGGCAACACCGTATCTGATTTTCAGCCAGAGGAGATCAAGAAAAAGATAACCATTAGCAGTACGATAGTTCCCTGTGAATACCGGGAACATAAAATAAATGTGATCGACACTCCCGGATATGCCGACTTCTATTTTGAAGTCATCGGGGCCCTCAATGTTGCGGACAGCATCTTGGTCGTGTTATCTGCCACCGCCGGCGTTGAAGTACAGACCGAAATCGTCTGGAACGACTTTCCCGCGATTCCTAAAATAGCTTACATCAATAAAATGGACCGTGAAAATGCCGACTTTTATAAAGCTTTAAATGAATTGAAGGAAAATTTCTCCGACAATATCGTTCCTGTGCAGTTGCCTATTGGGGCAGAGCAGAACTTCAAAGGCGTGGTCGATCTGATCCAAATGAAAGCCCTGCTGATGGAAAGCGGCAGCGGGAAGATCACCGTGGCCGACATCCCGGCGGACATGTTGGGTGACGCGGAATCTTACCGGGAAGCTCTGGTAGAAGCCGCGGCAGAAGCCGATGACGAACTGCTGGAAAAATTCCTGGAAGGGGAAGAACTCACCAATCAGGAAGTCCTGGATGGCATCAAGGCTGCTGCCACCAAAGGCACCGCAGTATTTGTATTTTGCGGCTCAGCCCTCAACAATATGGGCGTAACTCCGGCAATGGACTTCATCGTCGACTGCATGGCATCTCCGGACAAGAGTATCCTGGCTGCCGGCAAAGACATAGAGAAAGAGCCTTTGCTTGCCCATGTCTATAAAACCATTGCTGACCCCTATATCGGCAGACTCACGATGTTCAGGATCATCAGCGGCAAAATGAAAGCCGACAGTATGGTCTATAATGCCAATAAAGAAAAAGACGAAAAAATTGCCCAGCTCTTGGTCATGACCGGTAAAGAACAGGCCCAGGTAGCAGAATTGAACGCCGGAGATATCGGCGCACTGGCCAAACTGGCCGCGACCACCACCGGCGATACATTTACCGTCAAAGGCAGCCCGGTCATCATCGAACCGATCCAGTTCCCGATTCCGACCTTCAGCGTGGCTATCGAGCCCAAGAGCAAGAAAGACGAAGACAAGCTCTCCGGCGCGATAGGCAGGATACTGGAAGAAGATCCAACCATCATCGTGGAAAAGAACAGCGAAACCAAGCAGACCATCATGAAGACCATGGGCGATGCCCATTTGGAAATAATCATGGAGAAACTGTCCAAGAAATACGGCGTTGATGTGATTAGCAAGGAAATGAGAATTCCTTACCGTGAAACCATCAGAGCAAATGTCAAAGTCGAAGGGAAACACAAGAAACAATCCGGCGGCGCTGGCCAGTACGGTCATGTATGGATCGAATTCGAACCTTTTGCTGACGCCCCGTTTACCTTTGCCGAAAATGTATTCGGCGGTTCGGTGCCCAGACAATACTATCCGGCGGTTGAAAAAGGCTTGCTGGAAGCCATAGAAGAAGGGGTTTTAGCCGGTTATCCGGTAACCAATATCAAGGCCACCTTATATGACGGTTCCTACCATGCGGTAGATTCATCTGAGATCGCCTTTAAAATGGCCGCCAAGATCGCTTTCAAAAAAGGCATGGAATCTGCCCGGCCAGCGCTGCTGGAACCCATCGTCAATGCCGAAATCGAAGTGCCTGACCAATACATGGGCGACATCATCGGTGATTTGAACGGCAAGCGGGGACGGGTCCAGGGGATGGAACC
>CAZNPR010000052.1:0-11317 GCA_964574965.1 uncultured Syntrophomonas sp.
TGCGAAGATATCGATCCGGTCAGGTTTATAGCCAACCGGGGAACTGGTAAAATGGGCTTTGCTATTGCTGAAGCAGCGCAAAAAAGAGGAGCCGAAGTGATCCTGGTTTCCGGTAAGTCAAATCTTAAAGTCCCGATCGGGGTTGAATTCCATTCCGTTTGGGGCGCCGAGGAAATGTGTGCTGTTATGCTTAAATTACAGCCAGATTGCGATGTTATTGTGGGTGCAGCAGCGGTTGGCGATTTTAAAATTGCCAAAACAGCTGAACAGAAATTAAAGAAAAAAGAGGGACAGACCACCCAACTGGTACTGGAACTGGTTGGAACGCCTGATATTTTAAAAGAATTAGGCAAAAAGAAAAGCAAAGACCAAATCATGGTGGGGTTTGCTGCTGAAACAGAGAATGTTTTGGAAAACGCCCGCAAGAAATTGAAAACCAAAAATCTGGATTTTATTGTAGCGAATGATGTAACAATGGAAGGAGCAGGTTTTGCTTCAGACACCAACATTGTTACTTTCATTGATAAAAAAGGTGAGATGGAATCACTGCCCCAGATGACCAAGCACCATGTTGCGGAGGCTATTCTGGATAAAGTAGTCAGTTTGATGCAAAAATAAAATGGTGAGGGGATGAAGAACTTGTCAAAAAACCTTTTTACTTCAGAAGCTGTAACTGAGGGCCATCCTGATAAAATTGCCGACCAGATATCGGATGCTATTTTGGATGCGATCATAGGACAAGACCCAAATGCAAGAGTAGCAGCAGAAACAATGGTCACGACCGGTCTGGTTTTTGTATCCGGGGAAGTCACCACAGATTGTTATATCGACATTCCCAAGCTGGTAAGAAGTACCGTGCAGGAAATCGGCTATACCAGAGCTAAATACGGTTTCGACAGTGAAACCTGTGCAGTTGTTACTTCGATTGATGAACAATCCGGCGATATCGCCATGGGAGTCAATAAAGCGCTGGAAGCTAAAAAAGGGGAAATGTCTGAGCAGGAGCTGGCCGCGATCGGGGCCGGAGACCAGGGTATGATGTTCGGATACGCCAGCAATGAGACCGAAGAATTGATGCCTATGCCTATCCTTTTGGCTAATAAAATGGCCAAAAGACTGACAGATGTTCGTAAAGATTGTATTTTAGATTATCTTCGTCCTGACGGGAAAACCCAGGTGACTGTTGAATATGAAGATAACAAACCTGTCAGGATCGATACCATAGTGGTTTCCACCCAGCATCATCCTGATATAGCTCCGGAAACCATTGAAAAGGATATTATTGAACATGTAGTCAAAGCCGTTATTCCAGCCGACATGCTGGATGAGAAGACCCGCTACTTTATCAATCCTACCGGCAGGTTCGTCATCGGCGGGCCCCAGGGAGACTGCGGATTGACCGGAAGAAAAATTATCGTTGATACCTATGGCGGTATGGCCAGACATGGCGGCGGAGCTTTCTCCGGCAAAGATCCTACCAAGGTCGATCGCTCAGCAGCCTATGCAGCTCGTTATGTAGCTAAAAACCTGGTAAAAGCAGGGGTTGCCGACCGGCTGGAAATTCAGCTGGCCTATGCGATCGGTGTGGCCAATCCCGTTTCCATTCGGGTCGATACCTTTGGCACCAATAAGATCCCGGAGGATAAGATCATTGATCTGGTCAGTAAAAATTTCGATTTGAGACCGGCAGCGATCATCAAGAATCTGGACCTGCGTCGGCCTATCTTTAAAAAGACCGCGGCTTACGGGCATTTCGGGCGTGAGGACGAAGATTTTACCTGGGAAAAGACAGACAAAGCTGCAGCCATTAAGGAGCAGGCAGGCCTGTAACAATATGTTTGGAAGTCACATGTAAATCATCTTGCGTCTGCCAGACACACATAAGCTTTCAAGGTTTGGAGGAGCCCGTGATTGAAGCGTGCCGAAGGTGCGTTGATAAAACGGGCTTTTAAAATAGCAATATTCCTCAAACAGTTTCGATAGTGAATGATCAGACAAGGAGGCCAGTATGCTCACAGCAGAGGTTCATATCAATCTTCCCGGCGCAAAATTCAATCAGGCTTTTTTGTATGCTGTACCGGAACATTTTGCAGGGCAGATCGAATTTGGCCAGCGGGTCCTGGTCGAATTCAACCACCGAATGCTGGAAGCATATGTGACAGGCATAAAAGAGCAGGAAGTGATCGATAAGATAAAACCAGTGACCGAAATACTGGACGCAGAGCCGGTATTCGACCAGAAATTATATGAATTTGCCAGGTGGCTGGCGGATTATTATTTATGTTCCGTGCCCCTGGCGCTAAAAACCGTTATTCCTGCCAGCATGGATAAAAAAGGACCCATTACCATCACTGCCAGATTTGAAACTGAAGATCTACCTGCGATCTGCCACGATCCCGGACAGGAAAAGTTCTTGCGTGAGCTGGCTGCGGTCAGAAATATGCCAATAAAAACCGCACTTAAGTTTGTCTCTTATGAAGAATTGATCACTTTAGCAGAACAGGGCAGCATCAGTATGGTGCAAAAATATGCCCCTTATCGATCAGGCAAAGCGGATCATGTTTACCAGTTGGGGCGGCTGGACAATGACATCTGGGAGCAGATGCAAAAACGTTCACCCCGCCAGGCACAAGCGATCAGGTTCCTGATGGAAAATGAAACCGTGGAAAAGAAGACCCTGGAGAGTATGATACCTGCTGCCAGTCTTAAGGTTCTGCTTAAGAAAGGGTATATAAAACTGGAGAAAAAAAGACCAGTAAGTGCAGAGGCAATCAAAAACCTGACTCCGGAACAAAGGGATGCCCTCCGGGCAATATCAGCTGCCAGTCAAAAAGGTGCTTTCCAGGAAATGTTATTATTTGGTGTCACCGGCAGCGGAAAAACGGAAATCTATCTTAAAGCTGCCGAAGAGATCATAAAAAAGGGCCGCAAAGTAATGGTATTGGTGCCGGAAATTGCTTTAACCAGCCATTTGGTCGATACATTCGCTGCACGGATCGAAAATCTGGCTGTTATCCACAGTGCAGTGCTGCCTTCAGAACGATTTCAACAGTTTAAGCAGATCAAAAATGGCGAAATTGATCTGGTATTAGGGACCCGCTCCGCTATTTTTGCACCTTTGCCGGAAATCGGCTTGATCATCATCGATGAAGAACAGGAGAGCAGTTATAAAAACGAAGAAACACCAAAATATCATGCCCGGGAAGCAGCCCGTAAACGGGCTGAAATGGAAAGAGCGATATTGGTGCTGGGAACGGCGACCCCGGCAATAGAAACTTTTTATAAAGCACTGAGCGGCAAGACAGGTCTTCTGATACTGGAAAACCGTCCCGGACAGGCGGAACTCCCAAGGATCCTGATCGCTGACCGCAAGGAAGAGTCCAGGAAAACCAGTCGCTTCAGCCTGTCACCGCTGCTGCAGGAGAAATTAACCGAGAAAATCAAAAGCGGCGAGCAAAGCATATTGCTGATCAATCGCCGCGGTTATTCGCCTGTGACAATTTGCCGGCAGTGTGGTATCATCTTTGCGTGTCCTTCCTGTTCGGTGGCGATGAATTATCATCAGGATCTCCATAAAGAGATCTGTCATTATTGCGGGTATGAAAAAGAGATCAGCAGCAATTGCCCGGAATGCGGCAGTAAATATGTTCAGCAAATTGGTTATGGTACCCAAAAAGTTGAGGAGGAGATCAAAACTCTTTTTCCCGAGGCCGTAACAGCCCGTCTGGATCTGGATGTCAGCCAGAAGAAAGGGCAAAGGCAGGATATTTTAAATAATATGAAGAACAAAGCCATCGACATTTTGATTGGTACACAGATGGTGGCCAAAGGATTTGATTTTCCTGATGTCTCTTTAGTGGGTATAATAGATATTGATAATATGCTTAGTATTCCTGATTACCGGGCGGCAGAAAGGTGTTTCCAGCTTATCGTCCAGGCAGCAGGACGCGCCGGCCGGGCCAACCTTCCGGGGGAAGTTGTGATCCAGACATACAATAGCGAACATGAAGTGATCGGGTATGCTGCCCGGCAGGATTATTTCAACTTTTATAAGTATGAAATAAGTAACAGAAAAATTTTAGAGTACCCTCCATTCAAAGAAATCTTGCGCATTGTAGTGAGTTCCAGTCTGGAAGCCCAGGCAGGAAACGAAACAGAGCAGCTTAAATTGCTGATCGAAGAGATCGTTGACGCCACGGAAGCGGAAGTTGATATACTTGGGCCGGCACCTGCGCCCCATTATAAAATCAAAGACCGTTATCGTTATCAATTATTGATCAAAGCGGACGATTTTTGGCTCTTAAATAGTATTGGCAAACAAGTCCTGGCGAATCGAAATGAATTTCATGCGAAACTGGAGTTGGATATTAACCCGGTAAGCATAATATGAGGTGATGAAATGGCGGTATATCAAATCTTGACGGAACCGGATCAAGCTTTACGCACGCAATCAAAACCGGTAAAAAATATCAATGACGGGGTGCGCCGTGTCCTGGATAATATGCGGGAAACCATGTATGCTTTCGACGGAGTTGGACTTGCAGCAATCCAGATAGGGGTTCCTAAGCGTATGATTGTGGTTGATGCCGGAGATAATTTTGTGGAATTGATCAACCCGGTCATAACCAGTAAAAATGGAGAGAAAAAAGCCAGTGAAGGATGTTTGAGTGTACCTGGCAAAGTGGGTCTGGTCAATCGGGCGCAAAAAATTTCGGTCAAGGCATTAAACCGTGAAGGAGAAGAATTTTCGCTGGAAGCGGAAGATTTGTTTGCCAGGGTCCTGCAGCATGAGATCGATCACCTGGAGGGGATCCTTTTTGTTGATCTGGCGACTCATATGCGGGAAGAAGAGTAAGCTGAGGGAGAAAAATAGTGAGAATTGTTTTTATGGGCACCTCTGCGTTTGCGGTACCGATCCTGGAGCAATTGATCGATACCTCATATGAAATAGCCGGGGTCGTGACCCAACCGGACCGGCCTAAAGGGCGCGGGAACAAAGTGGCAGCTTCTGCGGTAAAGGAAAAGGCAATAAGCTGCGACCTGCCCATCTTTCAGCCAGTGAAAATAAAAACACCGGAAGCCATCGAATATATAGCAGAATGGCGGCCGGATCTGGTCGTTGTTGTGGCGTACGGGCAGATCATCCCGGCAGCCATTTTACAGATGCCTGCTTTGGGCTGCATCAATATACATGCCTCTCTCCTGCCCAAGTACCGCGGGGCAGCTCCGATTCAAAGATGTCTGATGAACGGGGAGAAAAAATCTGGTGTAACCACCATGTTTATGGATGAAGGGCTGGATACCGGGGACATTTTACTGCAGCAGGAAGTGGATATAGGAAATGACACCACCTTCGGACAGCTCCACGATCAGTTAGCCGCGGTCGGGGCTGAATTGCTGATCACCACCATTGAAAAACTCAAAGCCGGAACTCTGGTGCACAGAAAACAAGACGAGGCTGCGTTTACTTATGCAGCAATGATCAAAAAAGAAGATGAGCTGATCGACTGGCAGGATGAAGCCGAAAAAATATTTGATCAGATCAGAGCATTGGATCCACAGCCAGGAGCCTCCACCCTGCTTAATGGCGAAACCCTGAAAATTTTTAAAAGCAGGATCGTAAAAGAGCCTGGCACCGGTGTTCCAGGTGAAATAACGGCGGTATTGCCCTCGGGCTTTATTGTGAAAACCGGAGATAGGGCACTGGAAATTTTAGAAGTACAAAAAGCCGGCAAAAAAAGGATCGACGCCGGGGAGTTTTTAAGAGGCAACAGCCTGATGGCAGGTATTGTGCTGGGGAAGCAAGGATAGGAACATGGAAACGAAAAAACGTATTTATGTGGGATTACTGGGAGCCAGTTTGTTGTTTATGATTATCATCATAGCATTGGTCTGGTATTTGGTCGATAATAAACAACTCCTGGTCAATCAGGTTTTACTTACGTTTATTATTGCATTGGCAGTCATGATACTCACCCTGCTGGGAATAGGGATCACCTCTATTATAATTATGATCATCCGGGGCAAACCATCACCGTTCATGGAAACGTTGAGCCGGTTCTCCAATGAGGTGTTATTCCCGCTGACGGGTTTGACCGGCAAAATACTTGGTTTCGACCGGGAAAAAATTCTGGCTTCTTTCATCGCAGTAAATAATTATTTGGTCAGCAGCAAAAATAATTTTATTCGGCCAGAGAAAATTTTGATATTGTTGCCTCATTGCATTCAAAATTCCGATTGTCCACATAAAATAACTGACAATATCAATAACTGCAAAAACTGCGGAAAATGCAAAATTGGTGAATTACAGGCACTGGCAGCCAAATATGGTGCGAGCATCAGAGTTGCGACCGGCGGGACACTGGCCCGTAAGCTGGCCCAAGAGATCCGCCCCCATGGGATCGTGGCAGTAGCCTGTGAACGGGATCTTTCATCCGGGATCCAGGACAGCGGGCCTTTACCGGTGATCGGGGTATTAAATTGCAGGCCCAATGGCCCCTGTGTAAATACTGACGTAAGCCTGCCGGCAGTGGAAAAGGCTATCAAAACCATTTGTCATGGATAAGATGAGTTTACGTTTTAATAGGAGGGAAATATTTGACGCACCGTCCGAACAGTGAAACAAGTGAAGCCAGACAAATTGCGGCCGAGTTATTATATAGTATTTTGGAAAAAGGGGCTTTCGCCAATATAAGCCTGGAAAAAGAACTGACCGGAAAGCAGCTTTTAAGCGCCGACAAAAACCTGGTGACTGAAATTGTGAATGGTACGGTCCGCATGTTAAAGCACCTTGATTGGGTGCTTGATTTGTTTTTGACCAGCGAAATAAAAGGAATGAATCCCTGGCTGCGCACGATTCTTAGGATGGCTGCCTATCAGATCCTGTTTATGGACAAAATTCCTGCCTATGCCGCCATCGATGAAGCGGTATCCCTGACCAAACAAAAAACCAATAAAAATCTTAGCCGGGTAACCAATGGTGTATTAAGAAATCTGGTGCGTAGTGTTAAGGAAATCAGATATCCGGAAGATGAAACGCAATATCTGGCGGTATATTTTTCGCATCCTGAATGGGTCGTGACCTTGCTGCTCAATAAATTTGGCCGTCAGCAGGCGGAACAGATCTTAAAATATAATAATTCAGCTCCCAATCTGGTATTAAGAAATAACCAATTACGCGGGACCCGGCTGGATCTGCTCGAAAATTTGCAGCAGCAAAACATCGATTGCGAATCAAATGATAGAACTCCCTGGGCAGTTACGGTAAATAAAATGAATATGGCTCTGGAGAACACGAATGCTTTTAAGCAGGGGCGGTTTTATGTACAGAATGAAGCATCCATGCTGGCAGCTGCTATTTTGCAGGTAATGCCCGGCCATTTTATCTATGATCTATGCAGCGGGGTGGGGGGAAAGACCACCCATCTGGCAGAGATCATGCAAGACAGAGGGATGATAAAGGCTTACGAGCTGTACGTTAAGAAAATAAAACTGCTGCAAAGCAATTGTGATAGACTGGGGATAAATATAGTCGACGCCTGCAGGCAGGACGTGCTGTCCATCGATAAAGATCATCCGGCGGCGGATCGGGTCCTGCTGGATGCACCATGCTCGGGTCTGGGGGTGATGCAGCGGCGCTCTGATTTAAGGTGGAGACAAACTCCGGAGAGTATCCTGCAGTTGACGCGGCTGCAGGCAGATCTGCTAAATAAGGCCGGGGAATTGGTTGCCGGGGGCGGTTTGTTGCTGTATGCTACTTGTACAGTGAATGATCAGGAAAATCAAGGGATCATTACCCAGTTTCTAAATCAAAACCCTGATTATGGATTGGAAAGTTTTGACCGTCAGATCACGTATTTTGCATTAGATGCGTATGATGAAAAGTGTGCTGCCCAGGGTATGCTGACGATTATCCCGGGCAAATACCAAACTGACGGTATGTTTTATGCTTTACTGAGGAGGAAAGGCTAAGTACCCATGGAAACAGAAAAAATTGAATTATTGGGCATGAGTTTAACGGAACTGGAGGCATTTGTGATGGCTGGCGGCCAGCCAAAGTATCGGGCCCGGCAGTTGTTCAAATGGATCTATTACAAAGAAACGGCATCTTTTTATGAAATGACTGATCTGCCCAAAGAACAAAGGATCCTATTTGATGAAATTGCGAAAATTTCGATACCGCGGGTTTTAAAACAAAGAGTTTCCCAGGATGGGACCCGTAAGTTTTCCATGGAACTGGAAGACAAGAAAAAGGTTGAAACCGTAGTGATCCCGCACAATTTGGATAAACCAAGCAAATATACTTTGTGTATTTCGACCCAGGTCGGCTGTCCGATCGGCTGTGCGTTTTGTGCTACCGGACAATCAGGATTTCAGCGGAATTTAACTTTTTATGAAATCGTTGGTCAGGTATTAGGTTCCAAGAAAGAGCTGCAAAAACGCTTGAAAAATGAAGACGATGATCTGATCAGCAATATCGTCTATATGGGTATGGGAGAGCCGCTTTTAAATTATGATGCAACGTTAAAATCGCTTTATATCATCAATGATCCCAAAGGGATCAATATCGGCCAAAGGCATATTACCATTTCTACCTGCGGCGAGGTACAAGGAATCGATCAATTGGCCAAAGAGGATCTGCAGGTGACCCTGGCTATATCACTGCATGCCGCAAGCGATCTGGTAAGAGACCGACTGATCCCTTTAAATCGAAAATATCCTCTGGCTGAGCTGCTTAAAGCAGTAGAGAATTATATAGCCACGACCAACCGCCGGGTGACTTTTGAATATATTTTGCTGGATGAAGTCAATAACAGCTACCAGGATGCCAGAAATTTAATTAAACTTGTCAAACCTTTAATGGCGAATATCAATTTAATTCCCTATAATAGTGTTAACGGCTTGGATTTTATTCAACCAGGCAAAGACAAGGTCATGCAGTTTTATAATTGGCTGCTGCAGGGAGGGCTCAATGTTACTCTGCGCGAGGAGAAGGGGGCAGATATTGAAGCTGCCTGCGGCCAATTGGTTATGAAAAAAAGTGTTAAAAGCAAACAGTAACTGGATCGGGGTGTAGTTATGCAGGCAGCAGGGATCTCACATATCGGCCTGGTGCGGGAAAAAAATGAAGACAAGTATATTATGGACCTGCAGGAAAAATTATTTGTGATCTGTGACGGTATGGGAGGGCACAAAGGCGGAAAAGTAGCCTCGGCTATGGCAGCCCAGGTGATAGAACGGCAGTTTATCAGCAGAAATGGGCAGAATAAGATTGCCGCGTTGAATGCGGCCATCAGTGCGGCTAACCTGAAAATATGGCGGGTCGGTTCAAAGAACGCTGAGTTCCAGGAGATGGGGACCACTGCCACTGCAGCTGTTATTGAAGACGAACGGCTTATGATCGCCCATGTTGGGGACAGCTGCTTGTTTTTACTACGCAATGACCAGATCCGAAAAATAACCACCGATCATACGTTAGCCCGTCAAATGGTAATTGACGGGCTATTAACTGAGAACGAGATCCGCACCTGCTCCTATAATCATGTTTTGACCAGAGCAGTCGGAGTGCAGCAAAATATAGAGATCGACAACTATACTGAGATCATTCAGCCCGGGGATCATATCCTTCTTTGCAGTGACGGTTTGACTGACATGCTGGAGGATGATGAAATATTAGACATAATCAGCCAAAACAAGGCCGAGGCAGATCCTGAACAATTAGCCGGGGCACTTGTTGAGGCAGCACTGGGTAAAGGCGGATATGATAATATAACGGTTATCGTCCTTTGTATTTAATATGGGAGGTATAGCTTTTGAACATGACTTTATTAGGGGATCGCTATGAAATCATAGAAATAATCGGCGAAGGCGGCATGGCCATCGTTTATAAAGCACGTGACACCGTTTTAGATCGCACAGTAGCTCTAAAAGTGCTGAAAGATGAATTCGACAATGATCCGGCATTTGTAGAAAAATTCAAGACAGAAGCATTGGCAGCGGCTAAATTGACCCACCCCAATATCGTAAATATTTATGATGTCGGCCAGCAGAATAATAAACATTATATTGTAATGGAATATGTGGAAGGCATGACGCTGCAGGAAATCATTTCCCGCGAGGGAGCGATGTCGGTAAACAAAGCGGTCGACATTGCAGCGATGATTTGTGACGGGCTGCAGGCCGCCCATGAAAAGGGACTCATTCATCGGGACGTGAAACCGCATAATATACTGATCACCAATTCCGGTATCGTAAAAGTAGCTGATTTTGGAATTGCTCAGGCGATCAGTAAAAAGACACTGACTTTTAACGGCCATATTGTAGGAACTGTACATTATATAGCACCGGAACAGGCAAAAGGTGAACCAGTCACCCCTGCTACTGATATTTATTCCCTGGGCTGCGTATTGTATGAAATGCTGACCGGTATCGTTCCATTTGACGCAGAAAGTCCATTGACCGTTGTGTTAAAGCACATTCATGACGAGCCGTCCACGCCCCGGAGTCTGAATCCGGAAATACCTACCGGACTGGAAAACGTGATATTAAGAGCACTGGAGAAAAATCCGGCCTTGCGTTTTAAAAGCGCGGAAGAAATGCGGGCGGCTTTATTAAATTTTCAAAGTCATGCCATTTCAGGGTATAAACGTAATAGGATCAATGAGAAAACCATAATGATACCGCCAATCGAAGACGATAAAGGAGGGACGAGTATGGCCAGGAAAAAGCTGCGCCCTACAGGAATCGTTTTGATTGCCATTGCCATCTTAGGTCTTCTGGTCGGGGTGTTTTTTCAACTGGGAGGGAATATTTTGGGCGAGGAAGTAGTCGTTCCCAATATAGAAGGGATGGCGATCCAGGAAGCCGATGATGAACTGAAGAAAGTAAGTTTGACCATGACGGTTATTGATAAACAGACCAGTGATGAAATCGAAGCTGATCATATCATTTCGCAGCAACCGGCAGTCGGTCAGAAGGTCAAAGAAGGACGGGAGATTAAAGTTATCTTGAGTCTGGGGTCAGAGCAGATCAGCGTGCCGAGTCTGGTAGGATTAACGGTCAGTGAGGCTGAAATCGCTCTGCGTAATGAAGGTTTCAGTAAAGGAACATTTGAAGGTGTCTTTGATGATCGATTTGCGGAAGGACTGGTCATTTCCCAGGATCCATCTGCCGGCAGCAAAGCAGCTGAAGGGGCGAAAGTGAATGCTATGTACAGCAAGGGCAAAACCCCGGAAAAAGTCGCCATGCCATCTTTAACTGGCCGCAGTCTGGCAGAGGCCAAAAATTTATTGGCGGAAAATAATCTTGAATTGGGAAC
>CAZNPR010000053.1:0-11178 GCA_964574965.1 uncultured Syntrophomonas sp.
GCTTTGATCACCCGCATGGAAGTGTTTGCCAAATGGAATGCCATGCTGGAAAAAACAGCAGGTATCATCATCATTGTCATGGGCGTTTATTTCCTGTGGCTGGCATAAAACTTCTCCGGCAAATCTTGATTTCCCGAAATTCCTGATCAATTCTTATCCTTCCATCATGTATTCTCAACAGAAAAAAGAAAACAATGCAGGAATATGCACAATTTTGAAGAAATCAACCAAGATATGTAATTGTTTCTATTTGATGCTAAGCATCTTTTTATAAGGAAGGCGAAGAATTTTGAAAAGCATTGGTGCTAAATTGATGATCAGCTTTAGTCTGGTAATCATGCTGGTATGTATCGGATTGGGTTATATTGCATCTGCTCGTGCCAGTAATGCATTGCATGAAATGGCTGTCGATAATCTCGTTGCCCGGGCTGAAGTTGAAGGTATGCTCATCGTGACTGATCTGGAAGCGGAACTGAATATTGTTGAAACGATTGCTAAAAACAATGCAATACATAACATGAATTGGAATGAACAGCTGCCTGTATTGATCGCTGAAGCCAAACGGCTGCACTTTAAATGTATGGGTGTTGCAGCGCCTGATGGAGTATTGAGGTTCGTTGATGGTACCTCCATAGAGGTCGGCCAGCAGGAATTTTTTAAAAATGCGCTAAAAGGAGAAAAAAATTACTCCCAGCCTGTTAAAATCAGCAATGATAATTCTATGAATATGGCTTTTGCTGTGCCTATAGATAAGGGGGGCCAAATTGTGGGAGTTCTGGTAGGGATAGAGGATGCCGGTATTCTTAGTCGTATGCTCAATGAAATTAGTTGTGGACCAGACAGTTTTTCCTTTATTCTGAGCCGGGAAGGAACTATTCTGGCTCATCCTGATGCAGGCAAGCTTTATAAACAATATGATGAGCTTACAGAATCCGAACAGCTTGCCGTTGGAAATAGGAATGATCTGAGAATCACCGCAGATAGAAATTATACGGAATACTTGCTGAAAGACGGCACCGCTATGATAGCAGGGTATGCTCCCATTGAAAAAACCAATTGGTCGATCGCAGTAGCTGCGCCAAAGAAGGAACTGCTTACGCGATTGGTATCGTTAAATCGAGCCATTCTCATTGCTTCGGTTTTTGCCATCATGCTGGGCCTCTTTTTTGCATTTAGATTCGGACGTACCATCAGTCTTCCCATAAATCTGATAACCGCTTATTATCGAAAAATGGCGGAAGGCGATTTCAGCCGACGGTTGGACAGTACCTGGACGGGGAGGAAAGATGAACTGGGAGCCTTAGCCCTTGGATATAACACCATTAATTTTAATATCGGGCAGATCATTGATCAGTTGGCGAAAAGTGAGTACAATCTTCGTCATATCACTGATAATATGACAGACATCATAATTCAGGTCGACAGTGCCGGAAAATTTGTTTATATAAGTCCTTCCTTATTTGCGATTACCGGATGGCAGCCGGAGGAATTGCTGGGATCGAATTTTTTTGATTTGGTTCATCCTGAAGATGCTGCCGACGCTTTGAATATTGTTCGTGAAAGTATCCGGGAAGGAGTTTCCGGCCGGGCAGAGTTTCGTTTAAAGACCAGGCAAGACAGATATAAATGGCTGGAAGGCATTGGCCGAGCTAACTATAATAATGCCGGTGAGGTGATCGGAGGGATCATTAATTACAGAGAGATCGAAGAACGTAAAAAAGCGGAAAAAGAAATACAATATCTGGTGGATTATGATGTCTTGACCAAACTATATAACCGCAGTTTTTTTGAACGAAGAATATTAGAGCTTGATAACTCGTGTACTGTACCAACAGCGATCTTGGTTTGTGATGTTGATGGTTTGAAACTGGTAAATGATACGCTGGGGCATACGGTAGGGGACCGTTTACTATTAAATGCAGCTAAACTTTTGAAAAATTATTCTCCGGCAAAGGCCACCGTTGCCCGTATTGGCGGAGATGAATTTGCCGTACTGGTCCCGGATTATGATGATGAAAAATTGAGTGAATTACTGGATTCCCTTCGTTGCGCCATGAAACAGATAAATGACGCATCCTCAGATATGCCGATCAGTATTTCGTTGGGTTATGCCATACGGGTAAGTCCTCAGGAAAAAATGATGGAAGCTTTTAAAAGGGCCGATGAAGCCATGTATCGTGAAAAATTAATGCATAGCCGCAGCAATCGCAGTGCCATTGTAGAAGTAGTAATGAAGGCACTGGAGGCACGGGATTATATTACTGAGGGGCATGGGGATCGAATGCAGAATATTGTTGTAGCTCTCGGGGAAGCGATAGGCATGCATGAACATGAGATCAATGACTTATGCTTATTCGCTCGCTTTCATGATATAGGCAAAGTTGGGGTCCCAGATCAGATTTTGTTTAAACAGGATAAACTGACCAGCGAAGAATATGCTGAAATGAAAAAACATTGTGAAATTGGCTTTAGAATTGTACAGTCTTCCCCTGACTTTGTTCATATTGCCGACTGGATCTTAAAACACCATGAATGGTGGGATGGCAATGGTTATCCCTTGGGCTTGAAAGGGGGAGATATTCCTTTGCAATGCCGGGTACTTGCTATTGCTGATGCTTTTGATGCAATGATGAATGACCGCCCTTATCGAAAAGCCAAGGATATAGAAGAAATAAAAATTGAATTGCGCAGATGTGCCGGGTCCCAGTTTGATCCGATCCTGACTGAATACTTTTTAACCATTCTGGAAACCCATGATTTCTCCAACAGCTAAAAATAAAGGGCAGTATTGTTTACTGCGTGCGAAAAACAACACTGCCCTTCTTGTTTTATTATAATCAGCGCAGGATATACTCCATGCCTTCCCCAATCATTACCAGGGCTCCATCTTGATTGACACATTTCGTTTCTACTTTGACCATATTTTTTTCGTCCAACTTTTCAATAATCGTACCGGTTGCGGTTATCGTGTCACCTACATAAACAGGTTTTAAAAATTTAATGGATTGATTGGCATAAACATGACCAAAGGTAACATCAGTCATACATTTTGAAATTAAACCTAAAACCAGGACGCCGGGAACCAATACTTTGCCAAAACGTGTGGATTTGGCGTATTCCTGATCGATGTGAATGGGATTCAAGTCTCCAGTCAGTCCAACCCATAAAATAACATCAGTCTCTGTCATGGTTTTGGTAAAACTTGCTGAATCTCCCACCTGCATATCATCCCATTTGCGGATTTTGTTTTCGTAACTCACTTTTAACAAACCTCCTCCCGTACATAATTAGTGCAAATAATCAGCGTAAAATATTGTTGGCAATAACCACTCTTTGAATTTCACTGGTGCCTTCATATAATTCAGTGATCTTCGCATCTCTCATCATGCGTTCCACTGGATATTCCCTGGTGTAACCATAACCACCGTGGATCTGAACCGCTTGATTGGCGACCCGATTGGCCGTTTCCGACGCTTTTAATTTGGCCATCGCAGCATCGAGTGCATATTCCATATCATTGCTTTTTCTCCAGGCAACATCGTAGGTAAGCAAGCGGGAAGCTTTTATTTCCAGAGCCATATCCGCCAGTTTGAACTGGATCGCCTGCAGGGCAGAGATGGGCTTGCCAAATTGAACTCTGGTTTTGGCATAATTCAATGCTTCTTCAAAAGCTCCCTGGGCTATTCCTACTGATTGTGCAGCAATACCGATCCTGCCTCCATCCAATGTGGACATAGCTATTTTAAAGCCTTCTCCTTCTTTACCTAACAGGTTTTCTTTAGGAACAGGGCAATTTTCAAATATCAAGTCACAGTTCTGGGTACCGCGCAGCCCCATTTTTTTCTCAAATTTACCAAAGGTAAAGCCGGGATAATCTTTTTCCACAATGAAAGCGCTAAAAGCCTTGCTCTTTAATTCTGCCGGCCCGGTACGGGCAAAAACGATGTAGGTCTCTGCGGCTTCTGCATTGGTAATAAATATTTTACGGCCGTTAAGGATATAATTGTCACCCTCCAGAACAGCTTTACAGGTCATGCCCATGGCATCGCTGCCGGCATTGGGCTCAGTCAATCCGAAGGCTCCCATTTTTTCTCCGGTTGCCAGGGGGACCAGATATTTTTGCTTCTGCTCTTCGGTTCCGTATTTATAGATCGGCCAGGTACCAAGGCTTACATGGGATGATAAAGTATCCGCGGCCGAAGGGTCTACCCTTCCTAATTCTTCAACAGCGATCGCGTATGCAATGTAGTCCATGCCGGCTCCGCCATAATTTTCTTCAAAGGGTATTCCGGTCAACCCGAGTTCTGCCATTTGAGCAAAGACCGACCGATCAAAGTATTCCCGCTCGTCACGGTCTGCTACATTCGGTTTCAAAACATTTTCGGCAAAATCTCTGACTGAGGTACGTATCATTTCGTATTCGCTGGAAAGTGCAAAATCCATTATTTTATTCCTCCTAACAAAAAATTATAGTACGACGTAAGGAGCATATCAGGCTCCATAATACAACTTTTTAGCGTGGAACATGATTTCATCCCTGAAATCTGGATGACTGATACTAACTAGTGCTTTCAGCCGCTCCAGATTGGTTTTACCTGAAAGCTGAGCAACTCCAAATTCAGTTATTACAAAATCCACTTCATTTCGGGTGGTTGTCACTGCAGTTCCTTCGTAAAGAGAGGACACGATGCGGCTTACTTTGCCGCCGGAAGCGGTAGAAGGTACGGCAATGATTGATTTTCCTCCGCCAACAGAACGTTTAGCCCCGCGGATAAAATCGATCTGACCGCCCACACCGCTGAATTGTTTGGGACCGATGGTATCAGCTGCTACCTGTCCTAAAACATCGATTTGCAGCGCCGAGTTTATCGACACTACCTTGTAATTCTGTGCGATCACCCAGGGATCATTGACATAATTTTCAGGGTGCATTTCGACTAAAGGATTATCATCCAGCCATTCATATAAAACTTGGGTCCCCATCATGAAGGTGGATATGATTTTGTAGGGATGGATGGTTTTCTTTGAACCATTGATAATTCCCTGTTCGACCAAAGGGATGAGCCCGTCAGAAAACATTTCGGTATGAATCCCCAGATCTTTTTTATTGACCATAGCTGCCAAGGCAGCATCGGGAATAGCGCCGATACCCATCTGCAAAGTGGAACCGTCTTCGATCAAATCAGCACAGTAATTACCAATTTGAATTTCTACATTCGTCTGCGTTACAGGTTCAACTTCCATCAAAGGAATATCAGACAATACAAAGTGGGCAATATCTTTTACTGACATAAAACTATCACCCAGTGTTCTGGGCATATTGTCGTTAACTTCTGCAATCACCGTTTTGGCCATCCTGGCAGCCGGGAGAGAATAATCCACTGAAATACCCAGGCTGCAATAACCGTATTTATCCGGGGGGCTTACCGTAATCAAGGCAACATCTACAGGAATATGCCCTTCCAGAAACAATGCCGGTGTTTCAGAGATAAAACGTGGGATATAATCAGCCCGACCTTCATAGATGGCTTTACGGGTATTGATACCGCCAAATAATGAAATATGACGGAAATGTTCTTCCATACCTGGCTGGGCATATAAACATTCTCCCATACCGACCCGATGTACAACTTTTACATCGCGAAGTTCTGCATAACGTTCACTCATAGCTTTGGTTAACGAACGGGGTTCGCCGCAGGCATGAGAAACAACTACATAATCACCGGATTTGATACTTTTTACAGCATCATCTGGCGTACAAATTTTGCTCTGATAATGATCCTGCCAGTTGACCACAGCAATTCCTCCCTAGCAATATTCATAAGGTGTTTTTATAGACCTAAATAAGCTTTCTTTACCTGCGGATCATTGATGATTTCTTCCGCAGAACCCTCCATAGCAATCATGCCGTTTTCCAAAACATAGGCTCTTTGACTTATCTTCAATGCTTGTTTCACATTCTGCTCCACTAATACAACAGTGATCCCTTGACTGCTGATCTTGGAAATGATGTCAAAAACATTCGAAACCAATTTAGGGGACAAACCAAGGGAAGGCTCATCAAGCATTAAAATGCGGGGCATACCCATAAGCGCTCTGCCGATGGCCAGCATCTGTTGTTCTCCGCCGCTTAGCGTACTTCCAACCTGGGTTTTTCTTTCCGCCAGCCGCGGAAGTAATTCAAACACACGTTCAAGATTATTTTTGCGTTCCTTTATGGTTCTGGGAAGAACCGAGCCAATAAGCAGATTTTCATAAACAGTGAACATAGGGAATATACGTCTGCCTTCCGGAACCTGGATAATGCCCAAATCTGTAATCATGTGGGGAGGGAGATGTTCGATCCGCTGTCCGTCAAAGACAATTTCCCCGTTTTCAGCTGAGATAACGCCGGATATTGTTTTTAAAAGCGTGGTTTTACCAGCCCCGTTGGCACCAACAATACTGAGGATCTCACCACTATTTATTTCGAGCGAAACATTTTTGATGACCTTTACATCGCCATACCCTGAGTTTAGATTTTTAATTGTTAACAGCTTCATAATCATCACCCAAATATGCCTTGATAACTTCAGGATTACTGGTAACTTCCTGAGGTGTACCTTCGGCAATTTTCTTTCCGTAGTCTAGGACAACTATGCGACTGCAAATCGCCATTGTTGCCTGAAGAACATGCTCGATCATCAATATGCTGATTCCGCTCTTATTGATGGATTTTATCATTTTTACAGCCTCCTCTATTTCGGTCGGATTTAATCCGGCCAGGACTTCGTCCAGTAAGAGAAGTTTTGGTTGAGTAGCCAGTGCCTTGGCTATTTCCAGTCGTTTGCGATCAGATAAAGTCAGGCTTTTCGCCAGCGAGTTGATTTTCCGCTTTAAATCTACCTGTTCGATCACCTGCATAGCAATTTCTCTGGATTTTGAACGTTTGCTGGTGTGAACGAATCCACCCACCATAACATTTTCCAGAACTGTCATGGATCCAAATGGTTTTACCACCTGAAAGGTCCGGCCAATGCCTTTGCGATTCACTTCATAAGGGGGTAAGCCGGTGATGTTTTCGCCGTCAAAAGTGACCTGACCATGGGTAGGTTTATAAACACCAGAGATCAAGTTGAAAGCAGAAGTTTTGCCGGCGCCGTTTGGTCCGATAAGACCAATGGCTTCTCCCGTGTTAACTTTCATGTCTAATTGGTTGACTGCGATCAGCCCGCCAAAATTTATGGTAAGCTCATTAACTTCCAGCAGTGCGTTTGACACTTTTCTCATCCTCCCCTCGGTCAGATATACCTAAGAAGCGGTTATAGTACTTCTGTAAGATTTCAATAATTCCCTGAGGTTTAAACATGATCATTAATACAACGATCACCCCGTAGATGAATAAATGCAGCCCTTGTGCAAGGTCACCAAAAAAGAACTGGATCAATTCACTTATGGCATGGAGGGTGATGCCGCCCACGACCGGGCCTAACACAGTGCCGCTGCCACCGACTACCGCAAGGAAAACCATTTCGTTAGACATCATTGATCCGGCTATGGCATTGGGCTCCAGATAGCGAATAAGCATGGCGTAATAAACGCCCCCTATGGCTGTGAAGAATGCGCTGTAAGCAGCGGCGACCAATTTCGCATTGCGTACATTGATGCCAAGGGCTGCAGCTGCATCCGGATCTTCTTTCAGCGCTGACAGGTAATAACCAAGCCGTGAATTTTTCAGCCAGAAGGCAAAGATAACGACAATAATCAGCATGACCAGTGCAATATAATAGTAGGGTTGTTTGGACATAAACTGAAAAAAGGCCGGCGAATTTCCCATCAGCTTCACGATCAATCCTTCTGCACCGCCTACATGAAAAGGACCCAAGGCCTTGGTATTCTCAATCAAAACCACGACTCCTGAACCGATCGCTACGGTTGCCAGAGCATAATAAGCACCGCGCAGTTTAAAAGTCGGATAACCGATCAAGATGCTGAGCAGCACTGCAGCCCCTGCTCCGGCAAACATACCGATCCAGGGAGATAGGTTGTAGTCATTGAAAAGCATTACTGCTACATAAGCTCCCACCGCCGTGAAAACACCGTGACCCAAAGATAGCTGCCCGGCAAATCCGCAGAATAGATTCCAGGAAGAAGCCAGATAAGCCCACAACAGACACATAATAATAACGTGCAAATAATAAGGCTTGGTGACAAACAGTGGAATGATCAGACCAATAACCAGAAAAAACACTACTAAACCAATTTTTTTTGTTTTCACTGCATCCATTCTTGTCACCTACCATTCCAAACGCGAACCAAAAAGGCCCGACGGTTTTATAAAAAGTATCAGCAGGAATATTGCGTAAACGATCACGGTCGTTAACGTAGCCGTCATGTATTGGGCGCCAATTGATTCGATCAATCCTATTATGATACCGCCAAGAAGAGCGCCGGGTACACTGCCCAGACCTCCCAAAACCACAACGATAAAGGCTTTGGTCATGAAAACGTTTCCGACGGTTGGATGCACATAATAGAACGGCAACAGAGTAAGAGCGGCTACGGCCAATAAGGCTGTGCCAATACCAAAGGCAATTGCGAAAGTTTTAGGCACATCGATCCCCATTAACGAGGCAGTATTTCTGTCCTGACCGCAAGATCTAAGTTTGCGTCCTAATTCAGTGTATTGCAGGAACAGATAGAATCCGCCGGAAATCAACAGAGCAATAATCAAGGCGTAAAATCTGGCAGCACTTAATGTTACTCCGCCAAATACGATAGTGGCATCAGTCACAGTTGTTTTGGCCATTACATAATCAGCACCAAATAACATCAAGGCGAGGTTCTCAAGAACAATTGCAAATGCTGCTGTTAATAGCAAAACCGCTATGGGTTCGCGAACATCTTCCTGTGCATCTAAAACCGGTTTTATGAAGAATCTTTCAGTTGCATAGCCAATTACAAACATCAGTGGTGCAATAATGATAATCAAAAGGTAAGGATTAATGCCCGTATATTTCCAAGCCCAGTAAGAGAACATCATGGAAAGCATCAGGAGTGCACCATGGGCAAAATTAATGATTTTCATGATACCAAAGATGAGAGTCAGACCCAGGGCAATCAATCCATATATTGCTCCCATGCTTATTCCGTTAACGACGACAGAGAGAGAATCCATCTTATATATCACCCCTTTACGTTGTCCGGTAAAGCCATTGGGCTTTACCGGACCGGACTAAAGAACAAATTACTTGCCTACGCCGGGATAGGGCCATACGATTTCCATACCAGGACGGGCTTCTTTCTCAGGCCATACTGATACTCTTTCCATTTTGCCATCGACCTTGCGCATTTGAGAAATAACCAAAGGAGCATTGACCATTTGGCCAGTTTCATCGAATACGATTTCAGATGCATACATTTGGGTCGGCCCTTCAGTGATTTTGGTTTCAGACAAAGCCTTTCTTAAAGCTTCGGGATCAGTCGAACCGGCTCTTTCCAGTGCGTCGGCGATAACATACATAGCTGAGTAAGCTTTGACCGCTTCAGCATTCATGGAATATCCATATTTATCTTTGAAAGCTTTATTTACATCGGCAGAGAATGGACGGTTAACATCCGGTTCCCAAGTGGAAATATCAAAGTAGTATTCGCAATTGTTGCCGGCGAGTTCAAAGTATGCCGGGTCCGCAAAACCGCCGCTGGTGCCAATATATGCCTTCGGCATTACTTGGTGCTCAGCAAACGTATTGGTTAGAAGAGCAGCATCTGATACATAAGAAACCATCATGATAATATCAGGATTAAGGTTTTTAGCTTTTAGAACTACCGGGGTCAAATCTGATGAATTGGAGGGATAGGGTTCTTTTAATACGATTTCAAGGCCGGCTTCAGGAATGTATTTTTCCCAGGCACGTACTGCCCCTTGTCCCCATGCAGTATTTTCATAAATTAATGCAACAGTTTTAACTGGGGTGTTAAATTTTTCAGCCATTTCTTTTATGAAGGCTACTTGATCACGATTTCTCCAACTGGTTTTTTCAGCCAGACGAAATACATTTTTGAAACCACGTTCAGTAATAGCGTCTTCAGAAGGAACAGGAACTACGAACGGGATCCCATATCTTTCAGCTACTTCAGTGGAAGGCATGGCAACACCACTTTGATAAGTTCCGGTAAGCAAAGCGACCTCTTCAAGGGTTATGAGACGTTCTGCTTCAGATACACCCGCCGCTGGGTCACCTTTACTGTCAGCATAAACCATTTTGATTTGAGCGCCACCCATGGATTTGATGCCTCCCGCGGCATTGATTTCCTCAACCGCCATATTACGGGCTTCCTGACCAATCTTACCTAAGGGAGCAGCAGAACCAGACAGAGGAAGAATATTACCAATTTTGATTTCTTCAACTGTTGTGGTCTTATTGTCGCCGCCGCCGCAACCAGCGACTAAACTAAGCAACATGACCATAACTAACAACAACCCGATTACTTTTGTACTGCGAACTTTAATCATTCAATGAGCCCCTCCTTTTCTTTGTTAAAATTAGGTTAACCAACAAGCTCCAATTTAGACCTCCTGTTCTGAAAATCTATATATTTTAAGTTGCAATTTTTTTGCCAGATAACAAAAAAATTATTTTTTTAACAAAAACGGCAGTGTTTAGGCAAAAATTACAAAGAAAACAAATATGGATCTTGTATTGCTGTAGAAATAGAATATGATATTGAACCGTTATCAAATCATGCTAAAGGTCAAATAGTTAAATTGTCAGCATTGACCGCGTTAAAAGATTGACAGTAACGGGACAACCCCAAAAAAAAAGGTGAACCGCTGGCGGTTCACCTGCTATAAAAATGACTCACTTTTTATTAATGAAGGCCTTCTTCATTCAACTTGATATCGTACATAGCCGCTTTACGGCAAAAAGTTGACTGGCTGATCCCTAAGGCTGCCGCAGCCTTTCGTGTGCTGCCATATTTATCAAAAGAAGTTTTTATATAATGCTTTTCAATTTCCTGCACGATATCCCTTAAACTATCAGTAACTTCCAGTTTGAATGCGACTTCTTCACCATATTCATTGGACTCAAGTATGATCTCTTTTATTAAATCATCGGGACTGGTAACGATAGCTCTTTCGATCACATTGCTTAGTTCACGTATATTTCCCGGCCAATCGTAATTCATCAATTTATT
>CAZNPR010000054.1:0-10907 GCA_964574965.1 uncultured Syntrophomonas sp.
CCTGTGGGATCCATGTGTCTTTCTCAACTGCTTCAAGCCCTGCGATCAAATCATAGGTTCGCTGAGGATTCACCTTCCTGAAATCGACAGCGTAATAACCAAAACCCTTATTGGATACAATCAGGTTTTCTTTTGCATTAATGGGTATTTGCCGGGTTTGATTCCTTACTTGACTCAATATACTTGCCTCCTCCTTTTTTCTTTTTATTCAACTCCGGGAATAACTTTGGGTATTTCCCGAAAATGGGATTTCGATCGGGAAAAGATCCTGAGCTGCCGGAATAGGCAGTCTGATCTGGGATAAAGCTCGCTCTCATTGGGATTGTGCCAGGTCCGGAAAGAATGGTATCGGGCAAAAATATCCGGATCTGAAACCAATTTGGTATTGTAAGGTGAAATGAATGAAGATTTCTTTTCAATTTCGCCTGGTAAATGCCTGGCATCATGAAAATCTGCAATCATTTTTCTTTTCTTTTCATAAAGTCTCCCCAATTGCAGCAAAGCTAAACGGATGCCCATAGAACTGGCATAGAATTTGGAAGGATCGATCCGGATTCCATATGATCCTTTATATACAATTTTGTTGATCCAATCGTTTAACAGCATGAAGCATAATGCTGACCGGGAAAAACTGGATTCCCACCAGGAACCAACTATACGGACATAACTTTCGATCAGCCAATTGGATGAAAACCTGCCCTCTTGCTGATACTGGTCCCGAAGTTCCATCATCTTCCGGTAGATGGCCGTATGATTGGTGGCAATAGCGCCCCCTTCAAAATCGACGATCTGCTTGGTAAAGCTTAAAATAGCATAGTCCCCATACGTGCCCAGTTGTTTTCCCTGGTATGTGGTAAAAAGAGAATGGGCCAGATCTTCGATAACGATCAAGTCGTATTCTCTTGCAATACTGCAGATCCTTTGGATCTGTGCGGGCGTACCATAGGTATGAACGACATAAATAGCCCGTGTGTTCTCTGTTATTGCCTTTACGATCAGATCCGGATCTATATTCAGTCCGGCTGCCTCTGCATCAACCGGTACCGGAATCGCATTGGCCGCTTCAACGGTATGTTTTATAACGGGGCAGGTATAAGCCGGGATAATAATCTCGGCAGGCTTTTCCCAGCCATACGCCTTGATGAGAAGAAAAAATGCATTTCTTGAAAATGCAGTTATCAGAAAATGCTTTATAGGAATGAGATCACCCAGCTTCTTTTCAAGTTCTTTCACAATCGGCTTTTCTTTCAGTCCTATAACCTCCCTCATGTAATCCTTTATTTGAAGTGATCCTGCCCGCCATGATCCAATAATAATAAGCGCCAATAAGTGCACGCAGCAGAAGTACAGATACTGAATAAGCCAGACTGAAAGCAAGGATTTGCGGCTGTGATCCGTAATCCTTAAAAAGAAACAGCATGGCTGCCTGTGAGGTTCCCAACCCGAAAGGGGAAACCGGAATACTAATGATCAGTAATATGATTGGTACATAGGCAATTAGTGTAATAAAAGGAATATCCATGCCGAAGGCTTTCACGGCCGCATAAAAAAACAAAACATAAGTAAAATAGTAGCCGGTTCGATAGATCGTATTAAGCAGATAGACCTTCAGGGAAGAGTCTACAAATGATCGCATCAGAACGGCTTTTTTTAACCGGTTGACGAAACTGATATTGGAATGCTTGACCATCCCTATCGCCAGAATGGTAAGACAAATTATCAAGATGCATATAATCAGCCCTTTGCTTAACCAGGGCAGGGACATTCCCAGTAAGGGGTAACCTGCTGCGGCTAAAAGCAGCAAAGCGATCTGATTGATATAATTGTAATAGATCATAATGGCAGTACCCTGCATCAAGGGGATCTGTCTGGTTTCTTTCAGGAAATAGATCACACTTCCCATACCCAAGGTGTAGTCAACCACCAGAATCAGGTAAGAGGCTCCTCTAATGACCATGCTCTCAGCAAATGAAAACTTATGACCAAAGTTTTTCATCAGGGCTTGTAGATTCTGTGTATCTACCAGAAAGGAGAGATAAACAAAAATCAATAAAGCGGGAATATAGACCAGCAACTGAGCATTTGCCAGAGCTTTGATCAATGATTGGGGTTCTATTCGCCAAATCAGGAAAACTAAAACAGAACTTCCGATTATCCAGGGAATCGATTGTGAAATTTTGTTTCTTTTCTTCCCGGAGTTTACTTCCCGGGTTATCATTTCATGACCCGCAATGATCTTATCCAACTCGCTTTTTACCTACTCGTGATTCGATGGCTTTGCGTTTGATGCTGTTGCTTTTGATCTCATCCACAAAATCGACCCTGATCGTAACTGGTTCACCAAAAACTTTTCTTAAAGCATCCACCAGTTCTGTCAGATGCTTTTCCTGGTACTCCTTGCCTTTAACGAACTCGATCACGATCAGTCCCGGTTCTTCTTGAATGACCTTAAACTCCTCCATTAAATGCAAATGCTTTTTAATATTTTTGGTAAAGGTATTTAATATCTTTAATGATGATAAATATTTCCCGCTGGGGAGAATGAAACTATCATCGGCTCTTCCGTTGAATTCTTCAATAATGGGATAAGGCAAACCGCAAGAGCAGGTTTGCGTGCTCTCTCTGCCCAAGTCCCCGATACGATAGCGAATGAATGGCATAGCAGGACTTCTGGTGGTAGTTAAATATATTTCTCCCTCTTCCCCAGGTTTTACGGGATTGCCGCTTTTATCCAGGTATTCGACCCAAACATTATCAATAAACACATGATACTTGCCTTTTTTGCATTGGGACGCGACCATCCAGGTTTCTTCCGTTGAGTATTCATCATAGACCGGGCAATTAAAGATGTGAGAAATCAATTCACGCTGGTCCTTATTGGATAGTTCAGAGTTTAGTCCGATAAATTTTGGCCTGATCAATTTTAGATCTTCCGGGGTCATGCGCATGGCTATCTCATAAATCAAAGAAGCATACCCGATCAGTAAATCAGGTTTCATCTTCCGCAGCATTGTGATCTGCTCATCTACCGGGATCGTAGAAGGGATATGTTCCGTACGGAAAAAGGGACCGAGCCGTGGATATTCGATAGGCGTATACTTTATATACACCAATTTATGCCAGGGACGGTAACCAATCATGGTATATAAGCGGACACCGGTTGCAATATAAAAAGCAAAGGTCGCTTTGCTGAAAATAAATGGCAGCGATCTTCCGGTTGAACCCGTAGTAGCAGAGTAATGGCATTGGTCAATATCATATTGTTTCGAGATGATCCCTTCAGGAAACTGTTCACGTATTTCATCTTTTGTGATCACAGGCAGCTTTTGCAGATCCGCAAAAGTTCTGATACTCTTCATATCGACTCCGTATTCATCATACTTCTTACGATAATAAGGCACGTTGGCATAAGCCATCTGCACCTCTTTTATTACTCTCCTTTCCGCATTTCGTAATATGATCCGGTGAGACAACAAATTATTGATATGAACTTGTATGACCGAGATTCCTAAATTAAAAATAAAATTATTCATATCCAATATTTTACATTTTAATTCAGTGATCTCCTAATCGAAAAATAAGCTTCCACGAACGATTTGATTTGTTTTGAAGAAATTATCTCAGCTTATTTCCATTTATTGTTATTTTTTGTTATCATCTCCTGTTTTAATCCAGTCAAATAAATATAGTAGAATGATGAACAATTTATGATGACTAATTTGTGATTTTTTTCAACTCTTCTGGTTCTAGATCGTGAAGCCGGATCACTTTGATCCCCTTAAACTACCTGGCAGAAAGGAATTCTATGTTGGCTGATTATTATAAGAAAAACTCCGCATACATGCCGGAAGCAGACTTAGATTACTCTCCCAAACGCTCGGGCCGACCTCTCTCCATTGCATCCCGTATATGGATCGCATCGGATTTGGTCAACCCTCCGGTTTGGACTACGATTGCGGTTGAAGGTCATGGTCTTATAGATGCTCAAAAATTAAGAAATGCAATTATGATAGCATCCCGGGCCAATCCAGGCAGCCGGCTGGTGCTGAGGGGAAATCTTTCCCGGTCTCGTTGGGTCGATTCAGGCCCCTCTCCTTTATTGACCGAAATCAGAAACAGTACCTGGGATGGTATGAGTTCGGATGGTCTTACGTCACTGTTAAAAACCTATGATGTTTATCGGGGCCCGACTGCTGAGGTATTGATTTTTTATGGCGAACCGCTGCGCATGATATTTCGCGCTCATCATGCGGTTATGGACGGGCGCGGTCTCATAACTTGGACGGAAGATATTTTTCGGGTTTTAAACGGGCAAAAACCTTTAGGTTCAGATCATTCCTTGGTGGAAAATGATTTGCTGCATCTGCCGGACAAAAGGATTCATCAGCCTCCAGCCTATAATTTTATATCTCCGGTAGGTGGACCAGTTGGAAATGATACTGAACGTGTCTGGAAAAGATTCAGAGTGAAAGGTCATCATTCCAAATTACTGGCTAAAATCATGCTTTTGACTGCCAAAGCAGCACGTCAGCAGGGAGAAGGTCCTGTTAGATTCGGCATTCCGGTAGATCTGCGCTCCCGAAGGCCGGGGCTGCGATCCACCGGGAATCTGACCAATGCTGTATATATACAGGTAGACCGGGATTCTAGCATTGAACAGATCGCTGATGAGATCCAGCGCCGCTTGCGGGAAAAAGATGACGGCAAGCTGAATTTGGAGGACATCTTGATTCCATATATACCTATACGCATGATCCGCAGGATCCTGGCTGCCGATGAGCAAAGAAGATTCAGCAGCAATAGCTATCGTTGTTCCGGATTTATAACCAACCTGGGAAAGATGGACCTAAACCGTTTTTCCTCTAAGAGTTTCCAAGCGGTATCTTGTTTTGTTTTCCCCATTTCAATCGTGTCCCTTCCTTTTTTCTTAACGATGAGCGGTTATTATGACATGACTGATTATGTTTTAGGTATGCCGAGAAGTTTTGCAGATGAAGGTAAAATCGAGGAAATCATTGATCATATCGTTTGCGGTCTGAACGGTGTGATTTCTTGTTAGGCTTGATTTATTTAATAGTGTGAAGGATGGAAAAGAAATGCAGGGTGTTTATCAGCGTAAGCTTTCAATCAACGAGCGGATGTTTTTAGCCTCGGCTGCTTTCGCCCCAGTTGCAAACCAGATGGTAGTTGAAGGTACAGGAACTGATAATTTGTCCGCCTGGCAGTCAGCTGTTGACGCGGCTTCCATGGCTAACCCCGGAAGCCGCGTAGTGCTAAAAGGTGCTTTAGGATCATGCCATTGGCAGGATTCTGGAATCAGTCCTCCGGTCCGGCAAGTAGACGGTTCGAAGTGGGATGGTTATGGACCTGAAGGCGCACCCTTCCTTGATACTGTCCTAAATGCTGAACAGGGTCCGGCCTGTGAAATTTTATTGGTAAAAGGCCATCCTGCGACAGGCAGCGATACAGTACGACTGATCTTTCGAACCCACCATGCGGTTATGGATGGACGCGGCACCTTATTTTGGATGGAGGATATTTTACGGGTTCTCGCTGGCCTGGAACCAATCGGTTCCCATTCTGCTATTACCGATTCTCAACTGGCCCGGAGTATACAGAAGAAATTTCGCCGGCCGATCAATAAGAAATTTATTGCACCTACTGGAAAAGCCATTGGAGATGAGTCGGGAGTGCAATGGTGCAGATTTGAAATTCCCGGACCGGTCCCCCAGATTTTAGCCCAATCTGCAGTCATCTTAGCCGAGGAAGCCTGGAGCTATAAATCCGGGCCAGTGCTTTTCGGCATCCCCGTCGATCTGCGCCGTCACCGGGCGGATTTAACTTCCACCGCCAACCTTTCTTATAGTATCTATATTGAAGTGATTCCGGGGCTCAGCCCCGGGGAGATCGCTGATAATATCAAGCGGCAGCTGAAGGAGAAAAAGGAAGGAATGCTTTCATGGGAAGATGATCTCTATCATTTTATTCCCGTTAAATTGATCAGCCGCCAGGCTCGTAAAATAATCAATGCCAGACATGCCAGCGAGTCCTACAGTATATCCGGGTTCTTATCCAACCTGGGAAAAATACCAGTGGAAAGATTCCCCGACAAAGGGTTTAAAGTACATAAAGTCTGGGCGATCCCTCCCAGCATTGAATATGCTCCCTTTTCCATGGTTTTGACCGGGTATTATAACGAAATATCAGTAATGCTTGCAGCCCCAAGAAGACTAGCAACGGGCGGCAGATTAAATAAAGCTGCCAGTCATTTGGCTGAAAAGCTTGGAAATTTTAAGGAGGTTTTAATATGACATATTCCCGTCAACTTACTTCAACTGAGAAGATATATGTAGCCAGTGATCATATCTCCCCGCCTTGTGTCAACACCATAATTCTGGAGGGGATCGGCCGGTTTAAACAAAGGGAATGGGTCGATGCGGTCAGCAGATCGGCAGAGGTCAATCCCGGTTCCCGTTTGATCATGAAAGGCCCGCTCTTTTTGGGGCATTGGGTCGACTCGGGCAAGCCTCCGGCAGTGACTGTCGCGGATGGTTCGTCCTGGTCGGGATATTCGCCGGAAAATGCTCAATTTCTGCAAAAACCTCTGAGTGCGGAGGAAGGACCGACCTGTGAAGTGGTACTCATAAAAGGCAGCCCCTTAAGGGTCGCCTTCAGGTCTCATCATGCTGTTATGGATGGAATGGGAACGATTTTGTGGATGCAGGAAATATTCAGAGCTTTGCGTGGAGAACCCTTAGTAGGGTATCCTTCCCGATTGACAGAATTCCGTCTGGCCAAAAGCTTTCAAAAAAAAGGACGTTTTCCTGCCCCGCATCATTTTCCTGCGTTGACCGGAAAGGTGATCGACGATGAACCTGGTTTCCGATGGCTAAGGATCACGCTGGAAGGGCATATCGGTAAAATCCTGCCTAAGGTTGCCTGGATCCTGGCTAACGAAATATGGCGATCCAATTACCCGGGCTGCCCGGTCAGGTTTGCCGTACCGGTAAATATGCGGTCCCGTGGCCAAAACATCCTTTCGACTGGTAATTTGAGCAATCTTGTTTACCTGGATATAACCCCCGATTCATCCCCCGAAAACATCAGTGAGGATCTAAAAGCACAGCTGACCGATAAACGGGATGGCATGCTTTACTGGGGGGACCGATTTATAAGGTATTTTCCTCTGTTCATGATTGAAAGTTCCATGAAAAATGAAATACAAGCCAAACATCATACCGGACTCTACAGAAATTCGGGCATCATTTCCAATGTAGGCGTCATTCCGATAGAAAAGTTTGAAGGCGGCGGGTTTCGTACCACCAACATTTTTGGGTTACCTATCGGCATGGAGAATATTCCCTTCTTTTTAGGAATAATCGGCACGACTGATCGAACTGAACTCATTATGGGCATGGCTAACAAGTTAGCGAATGGCGGACGCCTGGAAAGTGTTTTGCGCAAAACAGCAGACCAGCTTAGCATTATGTAGTCATCTGCTAATCACCAGTTGATCCTTACTCTTTGCCCCTCGGTTATGTTCTGGGCAGCATCACGAATAATGATCTCTCCTGCCTTTAATCCTTTCATTGCTTCCACCTGGTATTTATCCTTTATGCCAGTCTCAATTTTACGAAATTGAACACGGCCATCTACTACCACAGCAACTTGCTGATCCCCATTTTCCAAAGTTCGAACTGCTTCTACAGGTACCCGCAATACTTTATTCTGCCGCATGGTTTCAATGGCTGCCCTGACTTCATAGCCAGGTTTCAGATTGCCCGGGTTTTCCAGGCTAATGATAACAGGAACACGACGCTGCACGACTCCCAGTGCTGAAGCAGTCTCTTCTGCCTGTGGGTATATCTCTTTGACCTGTCCCCTGAGACAGTCCTGTTCCAATACCGGAGAGGTAATAACCACGTTCTGGCCGATCCTTATATCGCGCATATCATCTTCTATTATTTCAGCCCTGACCTCCATAAATTCAGGGTCGCCCACTGAACCAAGACGGGTTCCAAAAGCTACGACCTGATTCGGTTTGACCTGAAGGTCAAGTACCATGCCAGCAACTGGACTGACCTGACTTAATTGTTCATCTTTTCTTGCCAGTTGGTTGATCAAACTGCCTGCGCTGGAGACTTGTGCATTGTAGCTTTTCAGACTGGCATTCTGCTGGTTGATCAGCTTCTGTGCTGCATTGAGCCGCGCCTTGATGTTATCAACTTCTGAAGCTGAGGCTGCACCCGCATCATGCAAAGCAGTAATTCGATTTAAATCGTTTTGCGCTTGTTCGATCTCGTATCTGGTGTTGACCATTACTTCACGTACCCCATCGGCTGCTGCACTGGCCTGGGCCATTTGTGAACGTACATTCTCCATTTCGATCTGCAGATCGATACTTTCCATGGTTATCAGGATCTGCCCCTGCTCAACAAACTGCCCTACCGTTACCGGTACTGAGGCAATGCGGCCTGACAGAAGTGCGTATACATCTGAGCTGTTACAAGCCCTGACTTCTCCTGTCTCCTCAACGACAGATATCAAATTCCCTTCCTCTACCTGATAAACTTCCAGTAAAGGTCGGTTCATCAAGCCCATACACATGAATCCCCCTAACAACAGTGCAGCAATTATTGCTCCGCGCCACAGGTTTTTTTTGTTCCATTTCAAAGCTCCCACCCCCATTAATCACGATTTTTCAGGATTTCCAAATGATTCAATCTGCTTATGCCACGGATAGCGATAAGATATCCGGCCAGAACAAAGAATATTGTAAGTATGATGCTGGTCAAGTACGTTTCGGGATAAACAATGGCTCTGAATTCGTAAACTTCACTGCTGACCATGCCAGCTACCCCTCCAGCCAACAACCTACCCAAAGGCAGTCCCAGACACAATCCCAATCCCCCCTGCAAAATGGTTTCTTTCCCAAGTATTCCGGCGATCTCAGAGTTTTTCATACCGATCACCCTCAATGTGGCAAATTCTCTTAATCTTTCTCCAAAACTAATGACCGATGCGTTATAGGAAATGGCACACCCCAGCAGAATCGCAAATAAAGTTAGGACCTGCATGGCAACTTCAAGGCTGTCCATATTCCGGTGGAAATTGTCAACTTCTTTTTCCCTGCCAACAATGTCAGCCACGCCAGGCATTTCGATCAACTCGACTTCTGCCGCCTGAGAAAAAACGGGATCAATTTTCATCATCACCCCGCTTATGAGATTATGCTCTCTTAGTAATTGGTTGACCGTTTTTATTGATGCAAAGGAATTTTTCCCGGCAACCTGACGGGAAATCCCCACTACCGGAATTACGGATTCCTGATTGGGCCCGATCCCCAGTTCCGTTTCGATTTTCACCGGATCCCCTACCTGTATCCCCAATATCTCAGCTGTTTTGAGACCAACTATGATTCCCTGAGATGGTATAGGTAATGATTGGCCATGTATGCCTTCCACCGTCTTCATCCGACTGTCTGAGTTTATCCCCTGCAAAATAACATGGGAAGACTTTTGATCACGGCTGATCTTCATCGGGACCTCGACAATTGGTTCAGCCATAATCACCCCTTGGATTCCGGTGAACAAATCAAGGCTATTCCTGTCTTGCGGAGTATCAAACTTGGCCAAAATGTCAAATTTTTGATCGGTATAATACGCCTTTTGCTCGATGTACCCAATCGAATCGTGGAAAAACATTGATACGACCAGCAAGGCGGCGGCAAAAGCTACGCCCATTACCGTCACCCAAAAGCGGGTAGGATGGCGGCCAATTCCGCGCAGAGACATTTTCCAGGAAGAATTTATCCTGCTCCAAAAGGCAGACCAATCTTCAAAGAAAATTTTTCTTCCCTGGATCGGCGGTTCGGGCCGCATGGATTCAGAGGGATTTATGAATACGATACGTCTGGCTGCAAGCCAGCCCGATAATAATCCAGCACCGACTCCCAGCAGCAAAGCAATGAGAATAACCTCGCTGCTGATTTTATTTGCATAATGAGGCAGATTATAAAAGGATAAGTAAAGATCGGTCAGGAATTGTGAGAGAAACAGCCCTGCCAAAATGCCGATCAACGTCCCGGAAAATCCTATAACAAGCGCATAGCTGGTGTAATGCCAAATAATCTGACTGCTTTTGTAACCCAGTGCTTTCATGATACCGATCTGCAGCCGCTGGGTTTTGATCATCCTCCCCAGCATAACAAACTGAATTGCGATCGCTGCCAGCAAAAATATGGTTGGTATGACCCGGGTCTCTGCTCTCAATTGCCGCAGTTGGTCCTTAAGGAAGGAATTGCTGTTTTGGTCTTTTTTCGGATAATCCCCCTGATAGCCGTAAGGTTTTAAAATGGCTTTGATTTCTTCCTTGATATACCTTTCATTACTGCCCGGAGATATTTTGATAATGATGCTATTGATCTGTCCCCCCATATTCAATAACTTTTGGGCTTGATATTGAGGCATTATTGCTATGCCAAAGCTGGCAGGATCATTCAGCATGGTGGTAATGTTTTTTACCGGGTAAGAGAACTCCGGGGTAGTGGCAGCACCCCGCACAGTAAGCGGCACCTCTTTACCGTTGACTGCCACCACTAATTCGGCTCCGGCAGTCAGATGGTTTGCTTCCAGGAATTGAGGATCAAGAATCGTCTCCATCCCATTCATCAGAGAATCATCTTCAAACATCCGGCCTTCATATAAATACAATCGGTTAATGATCGTAACAGATGTTATCGGGTATCCCACGATTCGAACACTCGCCTGCTCTTGTTTGCCCTTGATCACTTTGATATCCTTGATCAACCTGCCATTGACTGACGCAACGCCCGGAACCGTTCCGATCTGATCAATAATTTGCTCCGGGGCACTCGCAACCTGGAAATAGTGGTCGGCAAAATTACA